>SHWC01000033.1 GCA_009691045.1 Alphaproteobacteria bacterium
GGAACGAAGATGAGAGCAAAACCCTCCTCTAATCAACACCCCAATTCTGTCTCATAGGCGCTGACGGCGTACAGTCAAGGCCTCGACCTCGGGCTCGACCGGCCATCCACTGACGGTCAAGAAGACCGCGCTACAGGTGCAATATTGGCAGGCCATTACGCTTCGCGAGCATCTTTGGCATGAGCGCGATTTGGGCGGTCGCTTCGCGCACCTACGCGCCGCGCGCGACCACACGCTCATGTACCGCAAGGAAGGCGAAACGTCGAGCCATTGGGGCCGCTCGACCGCGCCATTCATCACGGGCCCAAGTTTCGCGCTCTCGCACGCGATCGAGATCCAAGGGCAGGTTGAATGGCTGCGCCGTGTCGCCCCGCATTATCTATTGACGACCCCAGGCAATCTCCAAGCGCTCGCCGGCCATTGCCTTGATAAAGCGATCACCATACCGACCCTGCGCCATGTCATCGTGTTTGCTGAGGCGCTACGTGCCGAGACTCGCGACACCTGCCGCGCCGCCTTTGGTGTCGAGGTCAAAGACATGTATAGCAGCGTCGACACCGGCTATCTCGCGCTGCAATCTCCGACGTCAGAAGAACTCTTGGTGCAAGCGGAAACCATTTTGCTCGAGATCATTGACGATCAGGGGCGACCTTGCGCGCCCGGTCAAATCGGTCACGTCGTGGTCACGCCGCTGCACGCCTTCGCCATGCCGTTGTTGCGCTATGACATCGGTGATCTCGCCGAGGCGGGCGGCAAGGCGGCTTGCGGACGCGGCCTGCCGGTCATCCGCCGCGTGATCGGCCGTGCGCGCGACATGGTTCGCTTGCCGGATGGGCGCGAGCATTACCCCAATGTTTCGGGTGTCGGCAAAGGCTTATACAAGATCATCCAATGGCAAGTGGCGCGGGTTGCTGAACAAACGGTCGAGCTCCGCCTCGTGGTCAGGGCACCGCTCGATGCCACCGAGGAAGAGGCGCTGCGTCAAAAAGTACGCGAGGGATTTAACTATCCGTTCGAGGTCAGGATCGCCTATCTCGTCGAAATTCCGCGCGCACCATCTGGCAAATTCTTTGAATACGTCTCAGAGATCGAATAGCAGCGCACTCAGGTTTTCTGCGCCACGATATGAAACAAGTGCCAATGCTTCGGCGTGCCAGTCGCGGTTGCGCTATCCGTTTCCTCCTCCCAGAGATACTCAACCAATAGACCGGCGAGCCGTGCATTGACGGCTTCGGTATCGAGCGCGGTGACATCCGGATCGTGCGCCCAATCATCGCGCTTGCCGAGCAAGTGCCCGGCAAATAGAGCGCCGGGCTTTAGCGCTGCTATCAAGCGCGGCCAAAACGCGGCGAAGCGTTCCGCCCGACAGAACGGCAAAGAAAAACTCGCATTGATCAGATCAGCTTCGGGCAGCTCGATGTCCTCGAAGCGGCCGACCAGGGTTTCGAGCGCTTCGGGCCTGGTGAGATCAGGTCGCGCGCGCAGGCGCTCAAACGCGCGCGGTTCCACGTCAATCGCGATCACCCTATAACCACGACGCAATAGTTCAACCGTATCGCGCCCTTCGCCGGCCCCGAGATCAAGCGCGAGGGCATTAGGCCCTGGTCCGCCCTCGGCCTCGATGGCGCTCAACGCGCGAAGCAAGGTGTCGCGCGGCGGGCGACCAGAAATGGCGTCATAATAGCGAATCCAGCGATCGTTCGACGAGGCGCCCATCAGGCGCTCAATCTTGCCGCGCGGCGACCGCCTCGATCTCGACCAACCAATCGGGGTGGGCCAACGCCGCGACCATGAAGAGGGTCGAGGCCGGCGCGGTTTTCGTGAACATGCGGTCGCGTAGGGTGCGCAAGACCGGCACATCGTCGCGGGTCAGCAGAAACGTGTTGATCTTGACCACGTCGTCAAAGCCCATGCCGGCCGATTTCAGGATCGCCTCGACATTGCGGAAGGCGCGCTCGGTTTGAGCCTCGATGCCGGGCAGGATTTTGCCACTCGGATCGACTCCGACCTGGCCGGAGACATGGAGCCAACGCGCGCCAGGCCCGGCCTCGGCGCCATGGCTATAACGCGAGGCCGGCGCCCCGATCGTGCTTGGATTGTGAAATTTGATCATGGCGGTTTCCCTTTGATTGTTTGGCGCGGCGCATTCTGGCAGATCGGGGCGGCGTGGCGAGCCGGTTTTGGCTGGCTAGTGCTGCGCGCGCTCGCGTAGCATGGCCCCTATTCCGGTGGCGTCGTGGAGGGGTCGATGGTCGAGGGGGTTGCGTTCAACGAAGGCACGTTTATGCCGGTGGTCGAAGCTAAAATATCGATCCTGGATCCGGCCTTTACGCGAAGCGACGTAGTTTACGACACAGCGACTGTCTGGAAGGGCTTGTTTTTTCGCCTTGATGATCACATCGCGCGGTTTTTTGCCTCGTGCGAGGCGATGCGCCTGACGCCGCCTCATAGCGCCGAGGAAATCAAGACCATCCTCGCCGAATGCGTCGAACGCGCGGGGCTCGCCGATGCCTATGTCCAATTCGTCTGCACGCGTGGGCCGTTCGTCGATCTGACCAATCGCGACCCGCGCAAATGCCGTAACGGCTTTTTCGCTTATGCGATCCCTTATATCTGGATCATCTCGCGCGAGAAGCAGGATGCCGGCGCGCGGATCGCGATTGCCACCAACCGACGCATTCCCGACTCGGCGATCAATCAACGGGTCAAGAACTTCAATTGGATGGATTTGTCGCGCGGCGTGATCGAAGCGTTCGATCGAAATTTCGACCATGTCGTGCTCCTGACTCCGGACGGCTTACTGTCCGAGGGGCCAGGCTTCAATGCCTGGCTGATCAAGGACGGCGTGCTCAAAACGCCCAAAGACAATTGCTTACACGGCCTGACCCGTCGCACCGTGTTCGACATGGCACGTGATCTCGGGCTCAAGGCGATCGAGACGGATATAACCCAAGACGACCTCATGAACGCGGATGAAGTGTTCCTTTCGACCGAAGGGGGCGGCATCATGCCGGTCGGTCAAGTCGAAACCAAACTCTATGGCAATGGAGCGCCGGGCATGTTGACGTCGCAATTGCGCGCGGAATATTGGCGGCGGCGCGAATCCGGCTGGATGAGCACCGCGGTCAAGTCGCTGCTCAAGACATCGGCCGTCGCATGACGGGGTGCCTGCAGGAGCAACCGATATGATGCTACGTGGCGGCGTGCTGCGCGAGATCGTCTATGTCAGCACACCGACGCGGCCGATCGGCGACGGTGATATCAGCGCCCTTCTGTCGCGCGCGCGGGAGAAAAACGAGCGGCTCGGCGTCACCGGCATGTTGCTGCTGGTCGCCGGTGGTTTCTTGCAACTCCTCGAAGGTCCGACCGATGTGATGGACCCGCTGGTCGAGTCCATCCGCCGCGATCAACGCCATACCGATTTGACGGTTATTCTGCAGCGCGAGATCGAGCGGCGCAGTTTTCCCGTTTGGCCGATGGGGTATCGCCGGCTCGATCCGGGCGACCCCAAGCTCAAAGGGTTCAACGATCTGCCGTACCGGCCGGCCGATTTCGTCCAATTGGAGAATGCCCAGGGGCTCGCGGCCAAGCTGCTCCGTGGCTTTCAAACCAGCCATCGCTGAACAACCCGTTTAGGCGCCCAATTCCGCCCTTCGCGACCGGGGTTGAGGGCCGCTATGATCCCCTTGCGCCGCAACGCCACCAACAAAGGGAGACAACCGTGCCCAGTCCGATGTTCGAAAAAGGCTTGAAAATCCGCCGCGAAGTGCTCGGCAATGAGTATGTCGATCGCGCGCTTGCCTCGGCCGATGATTTCAACCGCGATTTCCAAGAGTACGTCACCGAAGCGTGCTGGGGTTCGATTTGGGGCCGGCCAGGCCTCTCGCGCAAGCAACGCAGCCTGAACAATCTGTGCATGCTTGCCGCGCTCAATCGCGGTCATGAATTCGAGATCCACTTCAAGGGCGCGCTGACCAATGGCTGCACGCTCGAGGAGATCAAGGAAACCCTGCTGCAGATCGCGTGCTATTGCGGCATGCCGGCCGGCGTTGAGGCGTTTCGCATCGCGCGAAAAGTGCTGGCCGAGATGAAGGCCGGAGCCGTCGAATGAGCGCAGAGCCGATCGGCTTTATCGGCCTTGGCAATATGGGGGCGCCGATGGCCGCCAACATGGCCAAGGCCGGTCATGCCCTGCTCTGTTTCGACGCCGCCGGTACGCAAGGGCGCATGCCGGCGGGCGTGGCGGCGGCCGGCTCGGTCGCCGCGATCGCCCAGCGCGTTCGGATCGCGCTCTTCAGCCTGCCGGATGGCAAAGTCTCGGAGGCGGTCGCGCGCGAGATGCTGGCCGCGAAGCCGCGCACGATCGAAATCCTGATCGATACCTCGACCACCGGCATGGCGGATGCCGAACGGCTTCACGACACATGTCGGAAAGAGGGTGTCGTTTATGTCGATGCCCCGGTCTCTGGGGGTGTTGGCGGTGCCAAGGCCGGCACGCTCGCGCTCATGGTCGCCGCGCCTGATGACGTGTACGAAAAAATCGCGCCGCTGTTGAAGCCAATGGCACGCCAGGTGTTCCATGTCGGCACAAGGCCGGGCCAGGGCATGGCGATGAAGCTCCTCAACAACTTCCTCTCCGCCACCGCCATGGCCGCAACCAGCGAGGCGATTGCTTTCGGTGAGCGCCAGGGCCTCGATATGAAGACGATGCTCGATATCATCAACATCTCGACCGGCCAAAACACCGCGAGCGCCGACAAGTTTCCGAAGCGCGTTCTGACCGGCACCTATGACCATGGCTTCGCGACCCGCCTGATGACGAAAGACATGCGGCTCTATCTTGATGCCGTACGCCATGCCGGTACACCTTCCAAGGTCGGCGAGCCGGTCGCGGGCGTGTGGGACCGCCTGGACAACACCTGGCCCAAGTCCGACTTCACCGAAATCTATCCGTTCGTGCGCGACGGCGAACCGAAAGGGCCACGGCAATGATCGAAGATCCGCCCCTCCTTACCATCAATCGACGCATCGAACGGCCCGACCCCAAATTGGTCGATAAACTCAAGGGCGCGCAGACCGGTCATATCGTCGATGTGCTGGGTGGGCTCGGCGCCATGGCGGCGTCGATCAAGCCGGTCGCGGGCGCACCGCCAGCCATGTGGCCGCTGTGCGGGGTCGCTTATACCTGCGCCTGTTATCCGGGCGATCATTTGGCGTTGGTCGGCGCGCTGGCGGAGGCCAAGCCCGGCGAAGTGATCGTGGCCGCGATCGACAATTATCTCGGCACGGCGGTGGTCGGCGATTTGATGATGGGGATCGCCAAGAACCGCAAGCTCGCCGGCCTCGTAACCGACGGCGCGGTGCGCGATGTCGATGGCATTATCGAGGTTGGCCTGCCGGTGTTCTGTGTGGGCGTCAGCCCGAATTCGCCGGCCAAGACCGGGCCCGGCGCGGTCGGCCTGCCGGTTACGCTCGGCGGTCTGTCGGTCAGCACGGGCGATGTCGTGGTGGGCGACCGCAATGGCATTGTGGTCGTGCCCAAAGCGCGGCTTGCCGAAGTGGTGGATGGCCTGGTGCGCGTGCGCGCGCTTGAAGATACGGCGATGAAGTCGGTCGCCGATGGGCTGACCTTCCCGGAACGCTGGAAATCGCTGCTCGATCCCGCCCGTATCCGTTACCTCGATTAGGCCGGGCTATTTTTCGGTGAAAGCGCTTTCGGATTTAATTGTGCTCGATCTGACGCACATGCTGGCGGGCCCGTTCGGCGCCATGTTGCTGGCCGACCTCGGCGCGACCACGATCAAGGTCGAACCGCCGGGCAAGGGCGAGGCCACGCGGCGCCTGTTGGAGAACGATCCCAAACATTCGCTGAATGGCGTCGGCGCCTACTTCCTGACCCTCAATCGCAACAAAAAAAGCGTCGTGATCGATTTGAAATCGCCCGACGGCCTCGCGCTGTTTTACGAGCTCGCGAGAAAGGCCGATGTCGTGTTCAGCAATTTCGGGCCCGGCGTCAATGCGAGGCTCGGCATCGATCACGATACGCTCGCCGCGCACAACCCGCGCATCATCACCTGTTCGGTCAGCGGCTTCGGCGAAACCGGGCCCGGCACCAACCGTCCGGCCTTCGATATGGTCGCGCAAGGCTATGGCGGCGGCATGTCGATCACTGGCTTTCCCGGCGCGCCACCGACCAAGGCCGGCATACCGATTGGCGATCTCGGCGGCGGCATTTTCGGCACGCTTGGTATTCTCGCCGCCCTGCACGCGCGCGAACGCACGGGCCGTGGTCAACATGTCGACATCTCGATGCAGGATTGCCAGATCTCGCTGCTCACCTATATGGCGACGATGTATCTCCTCTCAGGCGAAGAAATCGGTCCGATGGGCAACACCCATTTTCGCCATATCCCCTACAACACCTATCCGACCAAGGATCGCCATATCATTCTGGCCTGCGTCACCGATCAGGCGTGGTGCAATGTGGCGAGTGTGATCAACGATCCCGAATTGGCCGACCCCGGCCTCGCCGCTCTGCCCGCGCGCACGGCGCGGCGCGACTGGTTCGAGGCCAGGCTGGCGGAGGCCCTCAAAAAGCAGAATTGCGATTATTGGCTCGCGCGCTTCGCCGAGGCGAACGTGCCGGCGGCGCCGGTCAATGATTTCGGCCACGCCTTGAGCGACCCGCAAGCGCTCGCCCGCAACATGGTGGTCAATGTGCCGCAGCCGGCGGGCGGCGCGGTTCGGATGCCGGGCAATCCGATAAAATTGAGCGAGACGGGTGAAGAAAGCTTCGCGCCCTCGCCCGCTCTCGGGCAACATACGGATGAGGTGTTGCGCGGGCTCTTGGGCAAAAGCGAAGCTGAGGTCGCGGGCCTTCGCGCGCGGTCGATCGTGCAATAGGGGCGATCGTACAATAGAGGCGGATCATGGCCGAACGGGTGATCGTTCACGAAGTGGGTTTGCGCGACGGGTTGCAGAACCAGCCGCGTATGGTGCCGGTCGAGGGCAAGCTCGAATTGCTCGACGCGTTGATCGCGGCCGGCGTGCGCTCGGTCGAGGCGACCAGTTTCGTCTCGCCCAAGGCGGTGCCGCAAATGGCCGATGCGGCGGAGCTTTATGCCCGTATCCCGAAGCGCGCCGATATGAACTACGAAGTCCTCGTGCCGAACGAAAAAGGCTATGAGCGCGCGGTCGCGGCCGGCGCCCGCACTATCGCGGTCGTCATCGCGGCGAGCGATACGTTCAACCGGCGCAATATCAACATGTCGCTCGATGAGGCGACCCTGGTATGCGAGGCGGTCGTGCGCCGCACCAAGCGCGAGGGCCATCGCTCGCGCGCCTATATTTCGGCGCTCGCCGCCTGCCCCTATGAGGGCGTCACACCGCCCGAGCGGGTGTTTGACCTCACCGCCAAAATGTTCGACGCGGGCGCCGATGAAGTGGCGCTCAGCGATACGATCGGCGCCGGCAATCCCGCGCAGATCGAATATTTGTTCGAAAGCGCGATTAGGCGCCATGGCGCCCAGCGCATCGCGGCCCATTTCCACGACACGCGCGCGATGGGGCTGACGCTCGCCTGGTGCGCGATCAAGGCCGGCGTGCGCAAGCTCGATAGCTCGATCGGCGGTTTGGGCGGTTGCCCGTTTGCGCCGGGTGCGTCTGGCAATCTCGCGACCGAAGACCTCGTGTTCATGTTGAATGAAGCCGGCTATGAGACCGGCATCGATGTCGAGGGCTTACGCCGCGCGGTCATGATCGCCGAGCGCCTGACCGGGCAATCGTTCGGCGGTCGTATGACAAATTTTTTTCGCGCGCAAGACGCCCGCCGTCAAGCCAAGGCCAAAGCGAGCTAGGACACGAGCCGAGATGGAACCCAATCGCCGCGATGCACGAGACATTCCTGGTCCCCTTCCCCTCTCCGCCCCTGGGGGCGGAGAGGTTAGGGAGAGGTGGGGGCTGATAGCTTGCACACCCCGTTTTGCACCGCCCTGAAACCCGTTATTTAACAACATCGACCCCCACCTCACCCGGCGCGCCGGAGCGCGCCACCCCCTCCGCCCCTTAGGGCGGCGAGGGTTGAAGACGCAAAGGATAGAGAACCCACCATGACCAAGATTGACGGACCGCTGCTCAGCGCGCAAGCAAGCGCGCAATACGGCCTTGAGTTGAACGAGGCGCGCGCCGAGGCCCTGGCCGCCATGGTGCGCGGCTATCTCGATGGCGCGCGGGGCGCGACCAAGGCGCTGCCCATGGATGCCGAGCCCGCCCTCTTTCCCGCCACGCTGCAAGCGCTCGCGAAGGGAGCAAAGTCATGACCGTCGATGATTTGCTCGATCTTGATATGACCGATGTGGCGGCGCTGATCCGCCGGCAAAAGGTTTCGTCCGTCGAAGTTACGCGCGCCTGCCTGAAGCGCATTGAGCGCGTGCAGCCGATCATCAATTGTTTCATCCGGATCGAGGGCGAAGCCGCGCTCAAGGCCGCGAAGCGCGCCGATGCCGCGCTTGCCAAGGGAAAATCGCTTGGGGCCCTGCATGGCGTGCCGCTGGCGCATAAGGACATGTTCTATCGCAAGGGCCATGTCACCACTTGCGGCTCGAAGATCCGCCGCGATTATGTCGCGAGCGAGGATTGCACCGCGCTGAAGCGCCTGCTCGATGCCGGGAGCATTTATGTCGGCGGGCTCAACATGGCCGAATTCGCCATTGGCCCGACCGGGCACAATGAGCATCACGGCCATTGCCGCAACCCGTGGAACCCGGCGCATGTGACGGGCGGCTCATCGAGCGGTTCGGGCTCGGCGGTCGGCGCGCGCGCCGTGTTTGGCGCACTTGGCTCCGATACTGGCGGCTCGGTGCGCCTGCCCGCCTCGATGTGCGGCGTCGTCGGCATGAAGCCGACCACGGGCCTCGTCAGCCGGTTCGGCGCCATGCCGCTCTCCTTCACGCTCGATACGATCGGGCCGCTCACGCGGAGCGTGCGCGACAATGCAAAACTGTTGCGCCTGATCGCCGGGCCCGATGCGAACGACGCGACCACCATTCAGGCGAAGCCGGCCAATCCCGAAGCCTGGCTCGCCAAGGGCGTCAAGGGGCTCAAGATCGGCATTCCCAAAAGCTATTTTTTCGACGTCGCGAGCGCCGAGGTGCGGGCGCTTTATGACGAGAGCATGGCGACCTTCAAGAAGCTCGGCGCCAAGCTCGTCGAGGTCGAGCTGCCCGATATGACGCGCCTCACGCAGCTTTCCAATCTGGTGCTCGCGGCGGAAGCCGCGACGCGCCATGCTACCTGGTTGATCGAGCGGCGCGGCGATTATCAGGAGCAAGTGCGTCAGCGGCTCGAGCCCGGCCTGTTCGCTCCCGCGGTCGCCTATTTGCAGGCGCTCGACGCGCGCGGCGCGATGCTTGAGGAGTTCTGTGCGTTGGCGTTGACCAAGGCCGATATTCTGGCGGTGCCCGGCATGCCGTTTGCGGTGCCGAAGGTCGATGACACCAATGTTGGCGGTAGCCCAGCGGCGGCGGATTTGGTTGCGCGCATCTCCTGGTGCACGCGGAGCGCCAATTATCTCGGCGTGCCGGCGCTGACTTTACCGTGCGGCTTCACCGGCAATCATTTGCCGACCGGCTTGCAATTGATCGGGCGGCCGTTCGCCGAGCCGCTGCTCTATCGCGCGGCAGCGGCGTTCGAACGCGAGCTCGATTTCGCCGCCAACCGCCCACCAATAATTTGAGCGTTGGGCTTCGGCGCCTCATCCTCCTGCCTCCGCCTACGCGAAGCCGCTTCGGCTTCGCGTAGGCGGAGGCAGGAGGATGAGGCACAATTCTTAAGCATCCTCATGCTGAGCCTGTCGAAGCATGAGGAAGGTCCCGCTTGTCGTTTCTTCTCAGACCGGCTCGCCGATCAGGTTTTGGCTGCCGGTGGCCTTGGCCATGAAGTGCACGGATTCGGGCGCGAAGGTGGCCTGCGCGAAATCGCCGACCTTGGTCGGGCGGGCGAAGAATTCCTTGTCCTCGATCACCGCGACGAGCCGCGCGCCATTCTTCCGCGTCAGCGTGACCTTGACCCACGAGCCCTGATATTCGATGGCATGAACCTGGCCTGAGATCGCGACGCCGGCGCCATCCTTGGCCGCCAGATGAACATGGTCGCGCCTGATGCCGAAATCGACCAAATCGCCGGTGCGCTGCTGGCCGGCCACGACGCGATAACGCTCGCCGCCCTCGCCCTCCACCAACGCGATGCCGCTCTCGAGGCCGACCACTTTGCCGGCGAATGAATTCCAGCCGCCCATGAATTCGGCGACATAGGTGGTGCGCGGCTTGTTATAAATTTCCTGCGCGGGCCCGGCCTGCTCGATCCGGCCGGTATTCATCACCACGACCATGTCGGCCAAGGCCAGCGCCTCGGGCTGGGTATGCGTGACGTGAATGAAGCTGATGCCGATTTCGATTTGCAGGCGCTTCAGCTCCTCGCGCATTTGGAGGCGCAGATATTCATCGAGTGCCGAGAGCGGCTCATCGAGCAGCAGCACTTTCGGGTTGGTAATGAGCGAGCGCGCGAGCGCCACGCGCTGCTGCTGGCCGCCTGAAAGCTGGGCCGGCATGCGCTCGGCCAGATGATTGAGCTGCACGCGGCGCAGCACATCCATCGCCTTGTTGCGGCGCTCGGTTTTATGCACGCCGCGCATTTTCAGACTGAAGGCGACGTTATCGACCACCGAGAGATGCGGGAACAGCGCATAGCTTTGGAACATCATCGAGGTACCGCGCTGCACGGGCGGCAGGCCCTCGACCGGCTTGCCGCCGATCAGAATATGGCCCGAGGAGGTGGTCTCATGGCCCGCAATCATGCGGAGGATCGTGGTCTTGCCGCAGCCCGAGGGCCCGAGCAGGCAGCAATAGCAACCATCCGGGATGGTCAGGTTGATGTTCTCAACCGCGGCCGTACCCCCGAACATCTTGGTGACGTTCTCCAGCCGAACTTCGCCCTGTCCTGACATTGCCTTAGCCCGCTCCTGATCAACGAATCGCGACGCGGCACGACGAACCCGCGCTTTGCCCGGCGCTACAATTTTCGATCGGGGCCCTGAGCGCAAGACAATTCGCCGCTGGCCCCCAACCGAGCCGCTTGCCGGCCCTGGCCCGGCATGAGATACCGCCGGGATCACCGCTCCCGCCAGGATGCCCCCCAATGACCAATCCCCCGATCCGCACCATCGAGCCCGAGGACGAGAGAGCGATCCTCGATGCCGTCGAGCGCTTCATCGAGCGCGATGTCAAGCCAAAGGCCAGCGCGCTCGATCATGCCGATGAATATCCGCATGAGATGGTCGAACGGATGAAGGAGATCGGGCTCTTCGGCGCCACGATCGGGACCGAATATGGCGGCCTCGGCCTGCCCGCCACGACCTATGCCAAAATCGTCGAGCGGCTGTCTTATGCCTGGATGTCGGTCTCGGGCATCGTGAACTCGCATTTGATCATGGCGGCGGCGGTCGAGCGCTTCGGCACCGAGGAACAAAAGAAAAAATATTTGCCGCGCTTCGCGACCGGCGAGCTGCGCGGCGGCGTCGCGCTGACCGAGCCCGATTGCGGCACCGATTTGCAGGCGATCCGCACGGTCGCCAAGCGCGAGGGCAATCAGGGCTATGTGGTCAATGGCGCCAAAATGTGGATCACCAATTCCTATTATGGCAATTGCTTCGCGCTGTTGACCAAGACCGACCTCACCACGACGCCCGCCCATCGCGGGATGAGCCTGTTCATCGCCGAGAAGGGCGAAGGTTTTAAGGTCAACCGGAAACTCAAAAAGCTCGGCTATCACGGCATCGATACGTGCGAATTGGTGTTCGAGGATTATCGCGTGCCGGCCGAGAATTTGATTGGCGGTACGGAGGGTCGCGGCCTCCAGCAAATCCTTTCAGGGCTTGAGCTCGGGCGCATCAATATCGCGGCGCGCGGCGTCGGCATCGCTTCTGCCGCGCTCGATGAATCGGTGCGCTATGCCCAGCTTCGCAAGACCTTCGGCAAGCCGATCCACGAGCATCAGGCGATCCAATTAAAGCTCGCCGACATGGCGACACGGGCGCAGGCCGCGCGCCTGCTCACCCGCGATGCCGCCGAGGCCTATACGCGCGGCGAGCGCTGCGACATGGAGGCCGGTATGGCGAAGCTCTTTGCCTCGGAAGCCGCGATCGAAAACAGTTTGGATGCCATGCGCGTGCACGGCGCCTATGGCTATTCGCAGGAATTCCCAATCGAGCGCATGTACCGCGACGCGCCGTTGCTCGCCATTGGCGAAGGCACCAATGAGCTTCAGCGCATCATCATCGCGCGCCAATTGATCGAGCGGAATAGGATTTAGGATCGCTTCATCACAAAGGCACTAAGGCACAAAGTGAAAAGCTACTTCGTGTCTTTGTGCCTTGGTGGTGAAAATACGCACCCGCCCTTCCCTTATCGTCATTGCCGGGCTTGACCCGGCAATCCAGTCTTCGTTGGGCCTGGATGCCCGGGTCTTCGCCCGGGCATGACGATTGTGGGGACGCTCCGCCTCCGCGATCTTGACCGGACAGCCGGGGATCAAGTCGGGCCATGACGCGTGGGTGAAGACCGCGATCGCGCGAACTCAATAATCCGCTTTGTCTTCGACCGCGTGGCCGCGCTTGGGCACGAGGATGGTGCGCTCAAAGCTCATGAATTGCGTGCCATCGGCCTTCTTGCCCAGCGTCTTGAAGCGCACAATGCCATGGGTCGGGCGCGATTTGCTCTCGCGCTTCTCGAGGATTTCGGACTCGGCGTAGATCGTGTCGCCGGCAAAAACCGGCGCGCTCAGTTTGATATCGGTCCAGCCCAAATTGGCGACTGCCTTGTGGCTGGTATCACTGACCGACATGCCGGTCACCACCGCCAGCGTGAACGCGCTATTCATCAGCGGCTTGCCGAACTCGCTTTTAGCCGCATAGGCGTTGTCGAAGTGCAGCGGGTGCGTGTTCATGGTCAGCAGCGTGAACCAGATATTGTCGGTCTCGGTCAGCGTGCGCCCGGGCCGGTGCTCATAGACATCGCCCACCGTGAAATCCTCTAAATAGCGGCCATAGGTTTCGCGGTAACGCTGCGGGCCAATCTGCTTCGGGGTTTGGACCATTGTGCTCTCCCTAAAAGGCGCGCTGTTGGGCGATCTCGTGCGCGAATTCGAATAGGCCATCGACGATCGGGCCGAAGCGCGCATAACGCTCGTCGGTCGATTCACCGCGCCGATAGCGCGCATAGATTTGCTGGAAAATCACGCCGAGCTTCAACATGGCGAGCACGCGCGGAAACAAAATGTTCGAGACATCGCGGCCCGATTGTTTGGCATAGGCCTCGACCACCTCGCGCCGGCGCGGAAAGCCGTGGCCGGCGGTTGGCATTTGGTCGAGCGCCACCATGGCCGGCGGGTCGCCCGCCTCGGCCCAATAACTCAAAAGCGTCGCAAGATCGAACAAGGGATCGGCGCGCGTGCCCTGATCCCAATCGATTAGCGCCACCGGTTTGAGTGTCGTCGGGTCAAGCAACACATTGTCGAGCTTGAAATCATTGTGGATCAGCGTTGGCGGACCATCGGGCACGGGGTTCACCGCCAGCCAATCGGCGACCGCACGCGCGGCCTTGGGTGGCGCGTTGTCGCTCGCGATCATCAGGCGTTGGCGCCAACCGGCGGTCGCGCGGGCCAAAAAGCCATCGGGCTTGCCAAAGGCGCCGAGCCCCACTTCGTTGAGATCGATGTTATGCACGCCAACCAGAACATCAACCAGCATGGCACCTAAGTTTTTCCCGATACCGGGAACGCTCGTGAGCGCGGGCGGCAAATGGCCGCCGATCGACAGACCGGGCCGATAATCCATGATCAGGAATTGGCTGCCGATCACGCTTGCATCGAGCGTGTGGTGGAGGCTCTGCGGCGCCAAGGGAAAGGTGCGCCAGATCGCGCTCAAAATGGTGTGCTCGCGGCGCATGTCGTTCGCGCCGGGCGGCAGCTTGCCCATGGGCGGGCGACGCAGCACGCGTGTTATGCCATCGACCACGATGAGATAATTCAAATTGCCATAGCCGGTGGCGAATTGGCGCGGCCGATCCTTATCGGGATCGAAGCGTAGGCCGTGCTGCGCCAAATGGCGCGCGAGGGCGGCCCAATCCTGCCGGGTCTCGGTCTCGGCGCTATGAAATTTTGGCGCCGCGTCGATCAAAGGGGTGCTGGTCATGTGGTCGCGGCGCTCGGTCATCGCTCGGGTTGGATCGGGCGCACCATAGTGACCGCTTCCGGCAGGGTCAATTCGCTCGCGGGCGCGCGGGCGACGCGGCGCAGCCGAAAGACGCAGAGCGCCAAACCGGCCATAACGCCAAGCGCGCCGATAAGCCGAAGCGTGCCGAATTCCTCGCCCCTGAGCACGGCCATGAAGGTCATGCCGAAGATCGGGATCAGGAGCGAAAATGGCGCGATCAGGGTCGCCGAATGGCGGCGCATCAGCGTGCTCCAAATCAGATAGCCGATGGTGGATGAGATCAGCCCGAGAAAGATCGCGGCCAGATAATGCGTGGCATCGGCGCTGATCAGCCGATCGATCACCAGAGGGCCGCCCTCCATGGCATAGGACAGAGCGAAATTGATCGGCACCGCTGGCAAATGACACCAGGCCAGCAAGCGGATCAAATCGACCGTCTTGATCAGCTTGAAAATAATGTTGGAAACGCCCCAGGACGCCGCGCAACCGAGCACGGCGATGAAACCAAGCAGCGAGCCGCCGCTCGGCAAGGAAATTGCAATCACCGCCATGCCGCCGGCAGCGACCGCGATGCCAATATATTGAATGGCGACGGGGCGCTCCTTGAGCACGACATAGGCCAGAGCGGTGGTGAAAAAGACCTGCGATTGCACGAGGACTGAGGCTATGCCGCCCGGCACGCCAAGATCGATGCCGACGAACATGCAGATCTGCTGGACCACCGCCAAGAGCAGCGACAGCGCGATGAAGTGACCGAGGGGTATTCGTGGCGGGCGGATTAGAACGAGGATCGGTAGCGACGCCGCGGTAACCCTGAAGAACGACAAAAGGATCGGCGGAAAGGCCTCGAACGCGTAGGAAATGACGACAAAGGAAAAGCCCCAGAGCGAGGTCACGGCAAGCGCGAGAAGAATCGTACCAAGGGGCATAAGGGCGGGGGTATCGTTGAGCGGGGCACGGATATGTCGATCGGTGAGACCCTAGCAGAGCGCCAACCACCCCGTGAGCGCGTTTTGCCCCCATCTGCCATGCATTGCCCTCATGCTTCGACAAGCTCAGCATGAGGGCTCAATATTAGGCCTCATCCTGAGCTTGTCGAAGGATGAGGCGGCTTCGGCGGAGCCTCCTGCCACATGCGCGGCGCGCGGGTTGGATCGCCCGCCAAAATCGGCCATGATCGGCCCAACGTCGCCAGCGCCCTGAGGATAGCCCCCTATGAGTGCCGAGCTTGAGGTCTATCAGCGGCAGAGCTTCGGCCGGACTCTTGGTCTCGGTCGCCTCGCCGGGCTTTTGGTGGTCGATTTCGTCAATGGCTTCAACGACCCGGCTTTGTTCGGCGGCGGCAATATCGGCCCGGCGATCGAGCGTACGGTTGATCTGTTAGCGTCGTGTCGGCGGATGAATTTGCCGATCGCCTTCACCCGCATCGTGTTCGAGGCCGATGGCAGCGATCACAATCTGTTCGTCGCCAAGGTGCCGGCGCTCGGCCAATTGACCGAGCCGGCGGTCTGCTCACAAATCGTCCCTCAGCTTAGGCCGAGGCCCGGCGAGCTGGTCGTGCGCAAGCGCCTGCCCTCGGCCTTTTTCGGCACAGACCTAGCCGCCTGGTTCACCGCAAGGGGTGTCGACACCTTGTTGATCGTGGGCTGCACGACGAGCGGCTGCGTGCGCGCGAGCGTGCTCGATGCGCTGTGTCATGGCTTTCGCCCGATCGTCATTACCGATTGCGTCGGCGATCGGGCGATCGCGCCGCATGACGCCAATCTATTCGACCTCGGCCAAAAATATGCCGACCTCCTGAGCCGCGATGCGGTTATGAATGCGCTCCGCGCGCCTCAACGCCACCTATCGGCCTCGAACTAAACCACCACCCAAACAGAGACGGACCACAATGAAAGCGATCGCAATCCGCGCCCATGGCGGCCTCAATAAACTGCTCTATGACGAGGTGCAAACGCCTGAGCCTGGCCCCGGCGAAGTGCTGGTGCGCATTCGCGCCGCCGGCGCCAATCACTTCGACCATGATATTCGCGAAGGTGTTTCCGGCATCAAACATGCCCTGCCGCATGTGCTGGGCATTGAGGGCGTTGGCGAGATAGCCAAGCTTGGCTCCGGCGTGAGCGGGTACAGGATTGGCACGCGCGTCGCGATCTATGCGGTGCGATTTTGCGGCCAATGCCATGTCTGCCTCTCGGGTCTCGAAGGCATTTGCATCAACCGCAAACTGATGGGCGTGCAGGTGTGGGGCTGCTTCGCCGAATACGCGTTGTGTTCGGCCGATCAGCTGATCCCGCTCCCCGACAATGTGTCGTTCGAAACCGCCGCGGCGTCGGTGATTTGCTATGGCACGGCCTGGCACATGACGGTGACACTTGGCGCGCTCAAGGCCGGGCAGACCGTACTGGTCAATGCCGCGGGCTCGGGTGTGGGCATGTCGGCGATCCAGGTCGCGGCCTTGCACAATGCGCGGATCATCGCCTCGGCCGGCTCGGATGCCAAACTCGCCAAGGCGCGCGAACTCGGCGCCCATGAGACGATCAATTATCGTACACAAAAGATCGGGGCCGAGTGCCTTCGTTTGACTGGCGGGCGCGGCGTCGACCTGGTGATTGAATCCGTCGGTGGCGAGGTGTTGCAGCAGAGTATCGAAGCCCTGGCGTTCAATGGCTCGCTGGTCACCTGCGGCGCGCACGCAGGCGAGATCGTGCCGGTCAATATGATCGAGTTCTTCCGCAAGCACATTCGCCTGCAAGGCAGTCACTATGCCTCGCGGATCGAGGTGCAACGCGTGTTCGAGCTCCTTGGCGCCGGCAAGCTCAAGCCGGTGATCCACGGCGTCTATCCGCTCAAGGATTATGCCAAGGTCGCGGCGCTGGTCGCCAATCGCGATTTCTTCGGCAAGATGATCGTGGTGCCCTAGCCCTAAGCGGGGGACAGCGCCAACGGCGGTTGGGCACTGCGCCAGGCTTCGACGCGCGGGTTCATGATTTTGAACCAGAGCGGCGGGATCAGCGCGACCCAAATCAAGGTGGGATAGCCAGCCAGCAGGAGCGGCGCGCCCTCGCGCAGCACGAGGTATGGAAACGCGACGCCCGCGCGCGCATGGTGATCGGCGTGGCGCTGGAGGTTGAACAAACTCCAATTGGTCAGCCGCTCGCGCGCATCCCATGAGTGCCGCTCGGTGACCGCCTCATAGCGATCGGCGCCGATCGAGCGGCGCATCAAGCCGTAATGCTCGATATAGTTGACGGTCTCCAGCAAGAGCACCGCGACCAGACCCATCGCCAAAAGAAACACGAAGGCCTGCCAACCGGCAAAGACCAAGACAAGCGCGTGCATGGCGAGCGTCGCACCGGCGCCAACCAACACCCGGTTGCGGATATTGAACGAGCCCTTGCCGCGTCGGCGCAGCCGCTCCGCCTCAAGGTCTAGGGCCGACAGAAACCCCGTGACGACGACCCGCGGGAAAAATCAATAAAGGCTCTCGCCGTCGCGCGCGGTCGCCGGGTCTTCCGGTGTCGCCAGGCGACGATGATGGCCATGCACATGCTCGATGCAGAAATGGTGGTACGTCACCATGATCATCAACGCATCGGCCATAAGCCGCTCGATCCAACCTTCCCGGTGCATCAATTCGTGCCCGAGCGCAATGCCCATCGCGCCGGCCGCGATACCCATTGAGAGCACGAGGCCCGCGAACTCAAGCGGTGTCGGGTTACATTGGCGAACTCGATGACCAGCCAAACCAAAAGCCCGGTTTGTAAGGGCAACCAGAACGCGGTCGCAACGCGGTGCCCGAAGCTTGATGGAGCGGCTGTTGCGCTTTCCGGAGTCGTGTCGGCGCGCGCGCGGCCAAAGAGCGGATCGATGAGCGGAACCAGCCCAAACATCAGCGCGACGGTCATGAACGTCGCGATGCCGCCGATCTGCTGGCCAATCACCACGGACGGCAGAATGAGATAACCCAAATAATAGGGCGCCGCGGCCATGGACCCTCTCTTTCCGCAATCGCGTTCATGACGCGAGGTGGAGACTCCAAATCTTGCACTTGAGTTTGAGCCGATCTTGGCTTGAGGGCAACAGGCTCAGGCGGTGGTCGCGAGCGGCGGTTGGGCGGCGCGCCAGGCTTCGACACGCGGGTTCATGATTTTGAACCAGAGCGGCGGGATCATCGCCACGATCACCATGGTGGCATAGCCGGCGGGTAGGCACGGCGTGCCCTCGCGCAGGACGAGGCTCGGATAGGCGGCACCAGCGCGCAAATGATGATCGGCATGGCGCTGTAAATTGAACAGTATCCAACCGCTCAGCCTTTCACGCGCATCCCAGGAATGCCGTGCGGCGACCGGCTCATAGCGACCGGGCGCGATCTCGCGCCGCATCAGGCCGTAATGCTCGTTGTAATTGACGCTCTCAAGCAGAAGGACCCCAATGAGGCTTGCCAGCGCCAGGAACAGAACGGCGAGCCAGCCGGCGAAGACGATCACGATGGCATAGAGCACTAGGGTCAAGGCGGCGCCGACCAGCACGCGGTTGCGCACGCTGAACCAATGTTTGCCGCGTCGGCGCAGCCTGGCCGCCTCGAGCTCAAGCGCAGACAGAAAACCGGAGAACACGACGCGCAGGAAGAACCGGTAGAAATCTTCGCCAAAACGCGCGGTCGCCGGATCCGCTGGCGTGGCGACCCGGCGATGATGGCCGTGTAGGTGCTCGATACAGAAATGGTGATAGCCGACCGTGATCATGAGGGCGTCCGCAAAGCGCCGGTCGAGCCAGCTCGGCCGGTGGGTCAGCTCGTGCGCGAGCGTAATACCGATACCACCAAGAACGATACCCAAAGACCAAGCGAGGCCGATAAATTCAAGCGGCGATGGCGGCGCGGTCGCGATGACCACAAGGAGCCAAATCACGAGCCCGCTCTGCACCGGCAGCCACAAGAGGGCGGCAAGCCGATGGACCAAATCTGGCGTGGCGATGATGGTCGTGCCGCTCGGCTCGCTGGTGCGGGCACGGCCTACGAGCCAATCGAGCACCGGCACCAAACCCAGCATCACCGCGACGGTGAGGAACGTCCCAATCCCGCCAAGAAGCTGCCCCACCACCACGGTCGGGATGATCAAATAGGCGAGATAATAAGGTGCCGCGTTCATCTAGCCCCCTCTCCCCCTGAGGGCGGAAACGCATGCGTTTCCGGGAGGGGCCCGTCGCACGCGCAGCGTGCGCGGGAGCGTACGACGCGATGCGATGGGAGGGTGAGGGGGCCACGGCGTGGTGTTCAGAGTCATTTCAGTATCCCTATAGCGAGACCCCTCACCCGCCGCTACGCGGCGACCTCTCCCTCAAGGGGAGAGGTGATTTCTTAAGCGATCCTCTGAAAGAAATATCTACCCAACCTGGATAGGATCCCCCCGCCCGCGCCTAGAACACCGTGCCGCTCGCGCCGCGCTTCTGGAACTGGCCCATGCCTTCGCGGCCGAGCCATTTTTGGCCATCGACGATGCATTGGCCGCGAAGGAAGACCTTGCGCACGCGCCCGGTAAGCTCGCGCCCTTCGAACAGGCTGTAATCGATCCGGCTGTGATGCTCGGCCGCGCGCACGGTCCATTTCTCCTCCGGGTCGAATAGGACGATATCGGCGTCCGAGCCGACCGCGATCGTACCCTTTTTAGGGAACAAGCCGAATAGCTTGGCAGGCGTCGTTGACATCAAATCGACGAAGCGGTTGAGCGATAATTTTTGCTTCCGCACACCGCCGTCGAAGACCACCGGCAGGCGCGTTTCGAGGCCCGGCGCGCCGTTAGGGATTTTTGAAAAGTCGTCTTTGCCTTGTTGTTTTGACACTTTCAGCCCGAACTTATCGGAGAAGCAGAACGGGCAATGGTCGGTCGAGATGACCTGGAGGTCGGAATTTTTCAGGCCGCGCCAAAGCGCCTGTTGATGTTCGCGGCCCCGGATCGGCGGGGTCATGACATATTTCGCGCTCTCGAAGCCCGGCCGGTCATATTCCTCCGGCCCGAGGAAAAGATAATGCGGGCAGGTCTCGGCATGAACCGGTATGCCGCGGTCGCGCGCTTCCGAGACCGATTTCAACGCCTCCTGCGCCGAGAGGTGCACGAAATAAACCGGCACCTCGGCGAGTTCCGCGATACAGATAACCCGGTGCGTCGCCTCGCCCTCCATGATCGTCGGGCGGGTCAGCGCGTGGTATTTCGGCCCAGTGCGCCCGGCGGCAACCGCCTCTTTGACCAGCACATCGATCACGCCGCCATTCTCGGCATGGACGCAGACCATGCCGCCGCCGGTGCCCGCCATGCGCATGGTCTTGAAGATCGCGCCGTCATCAACCTGGAGCACGCCCGGATAGGCGGTGAAGAGCTTGAAACTGGTGACGCCTTCCCGCGCCATCAGGATTTTCATATCGGCCAGCGCCTGATCGGTCACATCGAGCATGATCATGTGCGCGCCGACATCGATACAGGCGGTTTTGGCGCGACCATGCCAATCCTCAATGCCGGCGAGCGGGCTTTGGCCGCGCGTCTGGTTGGCGAAGTCGATCAGCGTCGTGGTGCCGCCAAAGGCCGCTGCCGTCGTGCCGCTCACGAAGCTATCGACGGTCTTGGAAACGCCGAACTCCCAATCGAGATGGGTGTGCACATCAACGCCACCGGGCATGACCAGAAGGCCCGAGGCATCGTGAATTTCAACATGCGCGCCGACCTGAAGGTCGCGGCCGATGGTGCGGATGCGCCCATCCTCGGCCAGGATATCGGCGATATAATCATCGACCGCCGTGACGATGCGTCCGTTCTTGATCAGCGTGGCAGCCATTTCCCCTACTCCCTCTCGTGCCGAGACGTTCGCATCATGCCGTGCCGCGCTTCAGGCGTAAATCGGGGTCCAGTTCCGGGACGGGTGCAAGACCGAGCACGGCGGAAGCGCGCGCCGCCACATTACTTTTCTCTGACGTCCAACAGCGTTCTGGACCATCCAATATAATCGCCGATAATCTATGATATTCTGCATTTAACGTCCTACTATGTCCTCCATAGTCCATCCCAATCCAGCTCAAGTGGATGGGCTAGTGGATGGGCTGAAAATGGGGACGGCGCATGGCGAAGCTGACGGCACTCAAGGTGGCGCGCGACCTTCCGGTCGGGATGCACGGCGACGGGGATGGGCTTTATCTGCGTGTGAAGTCCGCCGGGAAGGGTTGGATCTTCCGCTATCGCTTCGCAGGCCGGCGCCGCGACATGGGCCTGGGCGTGTCCCCCGCGGTGTCGCTAGCTGACGCACGGCGACGCGCTGCAGACGCGAGGCGGATGATTGCTGCCCGAATTGACCCCATCGGCGCAGCCCGCGCCGCGGCCAAGGTGGCCGGCGGCATCCCGACCTTCCGCGAGGCCGCGGAGCGCTACATCGCCGCGCACGAGGATGGTTGGCGCAATCCGAAGCACCGGCAGCAATGGAAGAACACGCTGGCGACCTATGCCTTCCCCAGGATCGGCACACTGTCAGTCGCGGATGTAGCGGTTGGCGACGTCATGCGGGTGCTGGAGCCCGTCTGGAAGACAACGCCCGAGACCGCCTCGCGACTGCGCGGGCGGATCGAAGCGGTGATCGACTGGGCCATTGCGCGCGACTACCGAAGCGGTGACAACCCGGCGCGCTGGCGCGGACGCCTCCAGCAGCTGCTGCCGGCGCGTTCCAAGGTGCAGCGGGTGCAGCACCATGCGGCGCTGCCGTGGCGCGAGGCCCCAGCCTTCCTGGCGGCACTGCGTAAGCAGCCTGGCACCGCTTCCCGCGCGCTGGAGTTCGCCATCCTGACGGCCGCACGCAACGGAGAGGCCCGGGGGGCAACCTGGGGCGAGATGGACCTCGCCAACGCGGGCTGGAACGTGCCGGCGAGCAGGATGAAGGCTGGCCGGGACCATCGCGTCCCGCTGTCCCCGGCTGCGCTGGCGCTGCTCGACCGGATGCTGGCCGACCATCGCGCGCAGCACGGCGCGAAGGCGAAGCCCGCGGCCGAGGCGTACGTGTTCCCCGGCCAAGGCCCCGGCAGACCGCTATCCGAGAACACCGTCATGGCGCTTCTGCGGCGCATAGGACGCGACGACATCACGGTACACGGCTTCCGCAGCACGTTCCGGGATTGGGCGGCGGAGGCAACGTCATACCCGCGCGAGGTGGCGGAGGCCGCGTTGGCGCACGCGAACCCGGACAAGGTCGAATCCGCCTATTTGCGCAGCGACCATCTCGAGAAGCGGCGGCGCATCATGGCTGATTGGGCTAAATATTGTAGATAAATGGCCCACGAGGGTAAGGGCGATAAAGTTGTCGCGATAAGGGGCATGAAAAAATGACCAAGCAACAACCATCAGAATCCAACTGCCCCATTACTGTAGACGAAGTGGCTGGTTGGTTCCCCACCAATACGAGATTCGGCAATGTGGCGGATTGCAGAAAATTAGACGTGGCCGCATGGCAAACCCTAGCCCAAAAAATCGAATTCACACGCTCGATATTTAGAGCATCAGAATCCGATCCTGATCTGGTCGTGGGGATGGCGGAATTACCCGCAGCGGTAAAGGCGGCTAAATTGCTGAAGGGTGAATTGGCTAATCTAAAGAAGAAGACCGGGACATATGTAACGGGCGTTGAAATTCAGAATTTAACAATCGCGCTCGATGCCTTTCTGATCGTGGCACCAGGACGGACCCAAGGACAACAGCCGTCCCGCTGGATCGGTAGTGCTCAAAAATGGGCACCGCTGATCGCCAAATGTCTCAAAACGAATGGCAAGTCCCGGCCATCCCTCTCATCTGAAACTGGCCCCGTGACCGCCGTTCTGCACAAGGCCATAAAGCGCGTATATAACCTTGACCTAGACGTGAGTGTCATCGGCCGCCAGCTCAGACGCGCTAATGAAATGACCAAGAAGAAAAGCCGACGTTTGCCGGCTTCGAGGAACTCCTTCGACCAGACGTAATAGAGGCTTTGGGAATCCCCTCGCGGCGGCACAGCTCGGCAATGCTGTCCTCCCCGCGCAGGCCGTCCAGCACAATGCGTATCTTGTCTTCGGCCGAATAATGCCGCCGGGTCGCGCGGCGAATGTCCTTCAGGACCTGTTCAGCCGGGGCTTTCGAACTCACGGGTTTTGCT
>SHWC01000034.1 GCA_009691045.1 Alphaproteobacteria bacterium
GCCACACTCCTCGTTCGGCGCCAGGACGCCCGACGAGGTCTATGTAATCGAGCCTACGACGGAGACGACGGAGAAACTGGCGGCGTAAACACCCAACCGATCCACCTTAGCCAAGCCGCCAAACTGTCTCGCAAAACCGACCCACCTCTCAAGCCAAACCGCGCCTTTATCTTCGGCGATAATGACATCGCTTGAAAGCGCCGCCTCGAAGCCACCCCCAAGCGTCTCGCCCTGACAGAGCGCAACCGTCACGATTGGCAGGTCTAATTTGTTCGCGTTCTGGTGGCAGATATCGATGCAGGCGCGCACATAGCGCAACAGGCCGGCGCGGTCTTGCCGGGTGACCAATTGATAGATCAGATCGAGATCGCCGCCGAGATTGAAGACCTCGGGCCGCGCCGACGCCCACACCAAATAGCGGAAGGCCGGCGCGTCGATACCCGCGTGGCGTGCCTTGACCCGCTGCTGGAATGCCTGTACGTCGCGCAGCAGTCTCGGCGTGAAGCTTGGCCGCTCGCGGTGTCGCTGGTTGCACCAAAGAATTTCTGTTTCGCGATCAAGCTCGAAGCTTAAGTTCGTCATACGCCGTTTCAATTGGATGGAGTGAGGGATCAATCGATTCATAGAGCGGCGCGAGTCGATCAAAATCTCCTTGCGCTCGCGAAGCCGATTGCGAGCGGTCTCCGCCGACGCGAAGAATTGCCGCTTCGTCCATTGTCATCCCCCAATCTAAACCGCATTCGTGGGCTGGCCTTTTTCTTTTGTGCAGGCCTAGCAGGGAGAAGCCTAGTTGAGCGAAAATTTCGTGGCAATAAAATCCGCTAATGCTTTCATCGAAAGACATGTTTTCTTGGGTTTGCCTCAGTTTGGTCACGCCCCTGTCACGCGCGAGAACGGCTTTGTGTAACCTTTCAGGATTTTCCTCAAAATGATTGGTGGTGCTGCATTTTTTGGCGCTGGGACCGCCGTACTTTGGGGCGTCTCGGATGTTGTGGCGCGGCTTTCGGGCCGTTCGGTTGGCGTTTTGGTCACGACACTCTCCTTGATGGTGGTTGGATCAATCGCTTTGGTAGCCTATGCGTTCGGTTCCAGCGCCGTCATCGATTGGAACCCGGATGGCTATTGGCTGATCGCCCTCACGGGCGTCGGCATGGCGGTCGGCACGCTCCTGATTTTTTTGGCCCTCACCAGAGGCCCGGTTTCCCTCGCCTCACCAACCGCTTCGAGTTATCCGGCCATCGCTGTGGCATTTTCCGTTGCGCTCGGCGCGCGGCCCGATCTGATTCACTGGTTGGCCATGATCGCGACCATGGCCGGCGTCTGGCTGGTCGCCTATTCGGTCGGCAATAAGCGCAACCGCCATTTGCCTGATTATGAGCGCGCCAATGTTCGGCGCACGCTGATCCTTTCGAGCGTCTCGGCGGTTATTTTCGCGGTCGCCATTCTGTCGGCTGATTTTGCCATCGACCGCTATGGCTGGCTGCAAACGCTGCTTGGCTCACGTCTAAGCGGCATCGTCATTATAGGCGGCGTGATGCTGGCACGCCGCGAGGCGATCGGCGCGATTCCCCCGCGCACCTGGCCCCTACTCCTCATCGTCGGCACGCTGGATACGTTCGGCCACGCTTTGCTCTATCTTGGCCTTGCGCTGCCCAATGGCGAATTCGCCGTGGTCGCGAGCGCCGCCTATACCGGCGTCACGACAATTATCGCGCGGCTCTTTTTGCGCGAGCCAGTCGCGCCGATCCAATGGCTGGGGATTGCCGCGATTATCGGCGGCATTGCCGCGCTCAATTGGTTTGGTTGAAGCCTCTCCTGAGTCCAAAACATTCCCGAAAGGTTGGACACCGTGCCTGATCCGATCCTGACCCATACCCATGGCGACATCGTGCTCGTCACGCTCAATCGAGCGGAGGCACGCAACGCGGTCAATTTCGAGGTGATGGACGCGCTCGATGCCTTGTTGCCGCGCCTGAACGCCGATCCATCGGTGCGCGGCGTGGTGCTAACCGGTGCTGGAACGCAAGCCTTCTCGGCCGGCATGGATGTCAAGATCGCCGCTAAGTTCGACGCCGAGGCCGCCTCGCGCTGGATGAAGCGCACGAAAATATTTTTCTCGACGCTGCGCAATTTCGACAAGCCGCTGGTCGCGGCCGTGAACGGTGTCGCGGCCGGCCTCGGCTATCAAATCGCGCTCCTCTGCGACGTTCGCATCGGCCATGAGGGCGCCCGCATGGGCCAGCCCGAAATCAATGTCGGGCTCGCGAGCGTGATCGGCGCTCATTTAATGTGCCTCTCGCTCGGCCATTCACGCACCGTGGAATTGACGCTTTCGGGCCGGTTGATGGATGGCGCCGAATGTCAGGCGGTCGGCCTCCTCCATCGCTTGGTCGAGGCCGATCAAGTGATCCCGCAAGCGCTCGATCTCGCGCACGCGCTCGGCCAAAAGCCGGCGAACGCGATGCGCCTGACCAAACAACGCTTCCGTGAGGTCACGCAGGCCGCGTTCGATGCCACGTTCGAGGCGGGCGCGCGGCTTCAGGCCGAGGCCTATGCGAGCGGCGAGCCGCAATCGGTCATGGCGGCGTTCATTGCGGCGCGCGGCAAACGCTAAGCCGTCAAAGCGTGCAGCACGTCGAGCGCACGGCGCGCACCATCGAAGGTCGGAAGGCCAGCGGCGCGGAGCGTCTCGGCGCCCTTGGGATCGCCCCCCGCCCATACCACCATCATCGGCTTCGCGAGCGATGATTTGAGACCGGCGAGCGTTGCCGCCATCTCCTGCCCGGTCAGCCAATTGAGGCCGACAAACACCAACACGACATCGACATTGGGATCGGCGGCGACGGCACGCACATGCGCGCCGAGCGAGAGCGGATCGCTGAACGGTTGCAGCGTCATATCGACGGGGTTTCGCGGCGAGGCGAAATCGGGCAAATGCGTGCGTAAGGTTGCTTCGGTTTCAGGCAAAAAGCTCGGCACGTCGAGGCCGAGCCCGCGCGCCTGATCGGCGCACAACGAGCCCACACCGCCCGAATTCGTGATGATCGCGACACGTCGTCCTGTGGGGCGGGGTGAATCGCAGAGAAGCGTTTCGATCACGTCATAGAGGATTTCGATATCGGCGACCTCGATCACGCCATGGCGCCGAAAAATCGCTTCATAGTCCGACAACGATCCCGTCGCGGCGCCGGTGTGTGCGAGAGCGGCGCGCGCCGCCTCGGCATGCCGCCCAATTTTCAAGATCACGACCGGCAGGCCCCGCGCGGTCGCGCGCGCCAGCGCCTCATCGAGCCGTGTGAGATCGCCCACCCCTTCCAAATACCCCGCGATCACCGTCGTGCGCGGATCGGCCGCCATGTGCACGATGGCATCGGAAAAATCGATGCCGGCTTCATTGCCGCTACTGATCATATAGCCGAGGCCGAGCCCGCGCTTGACGCAGGTCTCGGCCAATAGACCGCCGAACAAGCCGCTCTGGGTAACAAACCCGATGCCGCCAACCGGTACGTCCTCGCGCCCGAGCCCGGAGGTGAAATAGGCCACCATCGGGGCATGAAAATTAGCGACGCCCTGACAATTGGGGCCGCACATGATCGTCGCACTGCCGGCCAGCGCGGCCTTGAGTTGGACCTCGCGTGCCTCACCCAGCGCGCCAATTTCACGAAAGCTGCTGCTATAGACCGTGAGCGCCGGAATGCCGGCCGCGACACATGTTTTTACCGCCTCGATCGCGGCATCGGCCGGCAGCGCGATGATCGCCATGTCGGGGCGCTCGGGCAAACCATCGAGCGCGGCGAAGCATGGCAGTTCCTGCACCACGTCGTATTTCGGATTGATCGGGTAAATCCGCCCGCGATAGCCATAGCGGCGGAGATAGCGGATCGGTCGACCCCCGACCTTCTTCGGATCGGGGGTCGCGCCGACAATGGCGATCGACGCCGGGTTGAGAAGCGGCGTCAAATCGGCGAAGCGGTGCGCTTCGCTCACCGAGGCTTGTAGGCGACCGCCTCGATCTCGATCAGGCCGTCGACCACGAGATCGCACACCACGGTCGAGCGCGCCGGCGGGTTGCTCTTGAAGAACTCGCCATAGGCCAAATTATAGCCCGGCACGTTGACGCGATCGGTGATGAAGGTGGTCACTTTGACGACATCGCTCAATGACGCGCCGCCCTCTTTCAGGATCGCCTCAATGCGGCGGAGACAGGCGCGCGTCTGTTCCTCGATGGTCGGGCCGACGAGCTTGCCCTCGGCGTTCATGCCAAGCTGGCCGGCGGTGTAGATGAAATCGCCCGCGCGCCAGCCGGGTGAATAGGGCCAACCCGGCCGTGGGCTGCCGAGCACCTTCTTGCTGCCGCGCGACGCGGCCGCCTTGGCCGGCGCCTTCTTCTTCACTGTCTTCCGCGCGGCACTGCGCTTCGGCGCCGCTTTCTTTTTCCGTCTCGCTGCCATGATCGAACTCCCCCTCTGTGGTTATTTAGAATTTCACTTGGTCGCCGCCCTTGAGGTCGAGCAGCGCGCGAGCCTCCTTGGGCGTCGCGATTTCGAGCGACAGATTTTCCAAGATAAACCGAATACGGCTGACTTGCTCGGCGTTCGATTTGGCGAGCTGGCCCTTGCCGATATAGACGCTGTCTTCCAACCCGACGCGAACATTGCCGCCCATGATCGCGCCCATGGTGACGAAGGGCAATTGATGCCGCCCGGCCGCCAGGACCGACCATTGATAGGAATCGCCGAACAGCTTGTCGGCGATGCGGCGCATGTGCACCAGGTTTTCATGGTCGGCGCCGATGCCGCCCAAAATGCCGAAAATGGTTTGCACGAAGAGCGGCGGCTTGACCAGCTTGCGATCGAGGAAATGCGCCAAGGTATAGAGGTGGCCAATGTCATAGCACTCGAACTCGAAGCGCGTGCCGTGCACTTCGCCAAGCTCTTTCAACACCCGCTCGATATCCTTGAACGTGTTGCGAAAGATGAAATCGCGGGAGTTCTCCAAATGGGTCCGCTCCCAGTCATGCTTGAAACTCTTATATTTGTCGAGCATGGGGTAGAGACCGAAATTCATCGAGCCCATGTTGAGCGAGCACATTTCAGGGCTGGCGCGCATTGGCGCGGCCAAGCGCTCCTCCAACGTCATGCCATGGCCGCCACCGGTCGTGATGTTGATCACGGCATCAGACTGTTGCTTGATGCGCGGCAGAAACTGCATGAAGACGTTGGGATCGGGCGTCGGTTTGCCGTCCTTCGGGTCGCGCGCGTGAAGGTGGATGATCGCCGCCCCCGCCTCGGCCGCCGCGACCGATTCCTTGGCGATCTCGTCCGGCGTGAGCGGCAGATAGGGCGTCATGGTCGGCGTGTGGATCGACCCGGTCACCGCGCAGGTGATGATGACCTTTTTTGCTTGAGCCATTGTTGTCTCCCTTTGGGCGCTCGTTGTTGCGCTATTTCTGTCGAGTCTTCAAGCGTGCGTAAAGCCCCATGCGCTTAAGTGGGCTCCAGGCTCGCCTCGCCGCATAGGGCATCGATCTCCCGCCGCAGCGCCTGCGCCTCTCGCACCGTGACGGCCTTAAAGCGATAAATTTCGTTGGGCCGCGATTGGCCAAGCTTCCAAAACGCCGCCGAGATCACCGTATAGGGGTTGATGAAACCGCCGAGGGTGAGCGTGTCGTTCACCAGAATGATTGGCGTTTGACCGCATAGATTGATCGCGCCGATCGGGTAGCCATGATCGATCGTGTTGGACGGGTTCGAGCCATGCTCCGGCGCCTTATGGATCGCCTTATCGGCGAAGCTCCATTCTGGGCCCTCAAGGCGAAAGCCGACGCGATTGCTGCGCGCCGAGAGCTTCCACTCGCTCTCCAAGAAGCGCCGCTGGCCTGTTTCGTCGATCCAATCATCATTCGGGCCGGGCACCACCTCGATGGTCCACTGCCGATCGGTCGCGATCGAGGGCCGCGCCGCCGCCCGCACACGTCGGCCCGCAATGCGGCGGGGCGCGCCGAGCGGGAGGTGCTGCCCCGCCTTGAGCGCCCCGCCATCGAGCCCGCCAACGCCAGCCATGCTGTAGGTCGCGCGTGAGCCGAGGAAAGGCTCGGTGTCGATGCCACCATCGATCGCGATATAGCCGCGCGCGCCAAGCCGCGCCGCGCCCAAGACCAGCGTCTGGCCGGTGTACACCGTGAGGCTTTGCCAGAGCGGCAAAGCGGTGCCATCGAGCGTCGCGCCCATATCGGCGCCGGTCAGCGCGATGACCGCATCGCGCCCGAAACGCAAAGTCGGCCCGATGAACTGGCATTCGAGGCCGGCCGCGCTGACCGGGTTCCCCACTAAAAGATTGGCCAGGCGGAACGACCAATGGTCGATCG
This sequence comes from Alphaproteobacteria bacterium, assembly GCA_009691045.1. Taxonomy (GTDB): domain Bacteria; phylum Pseudomonadota; class Alphaproteobacteria; order UBA828; family UBA828; genus SHWC01. The sequence goes on from SHWC01000034.1 coordinate 6,368, forward strand.
GGCCCGACGGCGCGAAGCCATAACCGAAACACCCTTTCCGGCCCGGATAATCTTGAACCGTGGTTTCGAGACCGGGTTTGAGGACTTCGATCATGATGTCGACCGCTACCAGACGTTCCCTCTCCGCCCCTGGGGGCGGAGAGGGTCAGGGTGAGGTTGGGGGCAGCAAGTGCATAGCGACAATCCCCACCTCACCCGGCGCGCGCGCGCCACCCGGGAACGCATGCGTTCCCGCCGCCCCTCTGGTGGAGAGGGTGAAAAGCGAATACCTCGCCTTTCCATAAGGAATGGGTGGTTCAGTGGTGTTGCATTGTTGAGCGCACGTCATGTCAGAACCGTGCCGTGGGGTCTTGCTTCGCCGCCTAAGCGCGATAGGCGCCGACCGAGAAGCGTTGATAATTGGTCACATTGAACGCGTAGGTCCCCTCATTCACGCGCGCCTCGATGTCGTGATATTCTTCCAAATCAATCGGCACGAATTTGACCCGATCAGCCGCGCGCAACAGCACAACGCTATCCTTGAAGATTGGCAGGGCTTGGGTCGCCTGCCACATCGGCACGGGCGTGCGACCAATCAGGTTGTAGCCGCCGGGTACGCGGAGCGTATGGATCGACGTCGACATGCCGCCGGTGCAAATCGCGTTGGGCGGCGTCCATAAGCGCGGCGGGTCGTATTTCGGCGAGGTCAAGAGGCAGCGTGGATCGAGCGGTCGGAGCAATGGCAGACCGGGCAGCGAGCAGACCGAGATCACCCAATGCTCGGTGCCTGAATGCACGCGCACGAGCTGTTTGACATCGCTCAGCCCATTGAGACGCGCCACGAACGCCGGGTCGAATTCGCGCGGTTTGACCCGCTTGCAATAATCCTCGATCGCTTCCTTGGTCCAGGGATCGAGATACATCGCGGGCAAATAAGCGAGCCGGCTCGATAGTTCGAGCGTGTCGACCGGCCCAAGCGCCGCGGCCAGCGCGCGCAATTCGCGTAAGAGATCGTCATAGTCGAGCGCGTCGGGATCGTATTCGATGACCAACGAATTATAGCAGGGGTTGGTGTCGACGACACCCTTCAAGCCTGCCTCAGCCAACGCGGCCTTGAGCCCGAGCGCCAGGAAGTTAAGCTCGATCGCCGCGTCATCGCCGAAATAGACCACGACGAAGCGGTCACCGCCCGGCGCAATGATCGGCTCGGCAAAAATCATTCGAGACTGGCCGGCGTGCACAGACGGTCAATGGCACGGCGCAATTCATGTGCCTGATCGACGGTCACCAGGTTGAACTTAAAAATATCGTTTGGTTTCGCCTGGGCCAGTTTCCAGAACGCCGCCGAGGGTACGGTATAGGGGTTGATGAAGCCCCCCGTCGAGGGTGCATCGACCACCAGAATGATCGGCGTTTGGCCGCACAGATTGACCGTGCCAACCGGATAGCCATGGTCGAGCACGTTCGAGGGATGCTCGCCATGTTCGGGTCGTTTGTTGGTCGCGCGTGGCGTGAAGGTCCATTCCGGGCCATCGAGCCGATAGCCGGTGCGGTTGCTGCGCGCTTGCAGTTTCCAATCGACGCTGACAAAGCGTTGATGCGCCGCTTCATCGACCCAATCATCGTTCGGGCCACGCACGGCCTCGATCTGCCAAACGCGGCTTTCGCCGATTGTCGGTCGGGCGGCCGGCTTTACGCGGCGGCCCGGCACGCTTTTGCTTTCGCCAACCGGCAAAGTCTGCCCCGCTTTGATGGCATGACCTTCAATGCCGCCAATGCCCGCCATGTGAAAGGTCGAGCGCGAACCTAGAACCGGCGGCACGTCGATCCCGCCGGCGACGGCGATATAGCTGCGCGCGCCTTTGCGCGCGGGGCCGAGCGCCAATATTTGCCCGGCCTTCACCACGTGGCTCGCCCACAGCTCAAGCGGCGCGCCATCGAGCGTCGGGTTCATCTCGGCGCCGGTGACTGCGATGATCGCCGCGCGTTCGAAACGGAGCGTCGGGCCCATGAACTGGCATTCGAGACCCGCCTCGCCCGGTTGATTGCCGACCAAGACATTGGCCAGACGAAACGACCAGGAATCGAAAGGCCCCGAGGGTGGGAAGCCCTGTTCCCAATAGCCGATCCGGCCGGGCCAATCCTGCACGCTGGTTTCAAGGCCTGGCTTGATCACGCTGATCATCCAAAAATACTCACGTCATGTTTCGCGGCCTCGTCCTTCGACAAGCTCAGGATGAGGCCGCAATAAAGGAACCTCATGCTGAGCCTGTCGAAGCATGAGGGGCACAAGGAAATGCTCGGGCGCTCTGACATCAAAACCGTTCTTTCGGATCGATGGTCGCGAGCCAGGCGTGATAGCGCTTGATCGAAAATTTTTGAAAGTCAGAGACCACGTGCTGATAGGTGCCTTCGGTTACCTTGCGCTCGACATAATCATATTCCTCGCGATCGACCGGCACGAAGCGCACGCGATCGCCCGGGCGGAACAACGCGAGACTTTGCTTGAACGCCGGCAGGGTCTGCGTCGGTTCCCAAATCGGCGCCGGCGTACGCGCGAATATCTGATAACCGCCCGGCGTTTGATCGGGGTAGATCGCGCAGAGGCCGCCGCCAACGCCGATCGCCTGTTTCGGCGTCCAGGTGCGGGGTGGGTTGTATTTCGGCGCGGTCAGCACGCAACGCGGATCGAGCGGCATGTGGGACGCGAGGCCCGGCCAGAAGCCGAGCGCCGCGACCCAATATTCGCAACCCGAATGAACCCGAATGAGTTGTTGGAGGTTCGCCAGATTGTTGACCCTGACCAAGAGCTCGGGGTCCCACTCCTTCTTGGCGATCTTGGCGCAGTAATCGTCATAACAGGCGCGCGTCCAGGGATCGACATAGAGCACCGGAAAATAGATCAACCGGCTATCGAGCTCCTGATCCTCGAGCGAACCGATCGAGCGGCGCAACGCGCCAACCTCCCGCACCACATCGGCAAAGCTGATCTGGTCGCCATCATAGGAAATCATGATGGTGGAGAGCTCGGGCACCAGCTCGACAATGCCCTTGATTTTGGCCTGGCGGATCAGCGCGGCGACCGAATGGACCAGGAAATTGCAATCAAAGCTCATCTCATCGCCAAGTTCCATTTCGATGAACTTGTCGCCGCCCGGCAGGAAACGTGGCTCGTCATAGATCATGGGGGCTCTGGGCTGCTGCTGGCTGAATCCTGGGCTGGTAGGCGCCCGCCTCGAGCCCGCAACCCTTGCGGCGCGCTCTATCGGTGCCCAATTCTATTTGTTATACCAAGAGCACAAACTGTGATGACACGCTAGAGCTTATGCCCTGGAGGCTGGACCGTGCCAAAACTTACCCCCCTCACCATGGATACGCCCTGGATACGCATCGAGGCCACCGAGGCGGATTGGCAGGCCGAGGATCCGCTGGTGCTCTCGCACATGCTGGAGAACCTCCTCGTCATCCGCCAGTTCGAAGAACGCATCCTCGATCTATCCAAGGCCGGCTGCGTGCATGGTCCGGCTCATTCGAGTATCGGCCAGGAGGGTGGCGCGGTCGGCACCATGTCGGTGCTGAATAGCGGCGATAAGATCAACGCCACGCATCGCGCGCATCATCAGTTCCTCGCCAAGTTTCTCGACCATGTCGCGCCCAAGGGTCGCGATGCGCGGAGCGCATCCTTCACGCCTGAAATGGACGATGTGGTCTATCGCTCGATGGCGGAAATCATGGGCTTGGCGCCCGGCTATTGCGGCGGGCGCGGCGGCTCGATGCACATGCGGTGGGATGAGGCCGGCGTGCTCGGTACCAACGCGATCGTCGGCGGTAACCCCCCGCAAGCCGCGGGCTATGCGATGGCCGAGAAATTCAAGAAGACCGGCAATATCGCGGTCACGTTTTTTGGCGATGGCGCCACCGCGCAAGGCTCGGTCTACGAAGCCATGAATATGGCCGCGCTCTATGATCTGCCGATCGTCTTTTTTATCGAGAACAATCTTTATGGCGTCTCGACCCATGTGCGCGAGACGACGCGCGAGGTGAGACTCTCCGCGCGCGGGCTCGGCCTCGCCATCCCGTCCGTCGAGGTCGATGGCCAGAACACCATGAGCGTGCGGAAGGCCATGCAATGGGCGCGCGAGCAGATCAACGCCAAAGGCGGCCCGGTCGTGGTCGAGGCCAAGACCTATCGGTTTTTCCATCAGCACGGCCCGATGAAAGGCAGCGCGTTCGGCTATCGCGAGAAGGACGAGGAACAGAATTGGGTCGAGCGCGATCCGCTCAAGCTGTTTCCCGACATGCTGGTGAAGCTTGGCATTATCGACAAGGCGACGCTCGGCAAGATGCAGGCGCGCGTCAAGGCATCGGTCGATGCGGCCTCGGGCCGGCTGACCGAAACCGAGCCGGGCAGCAACCTCCTGCGCGTTCGGCCAACCTTGTGGCCCAACCCGAAAGAGGCCGATGTCGGCATTCGGGGCGATCTCTCCGAGCTCAAGGGCAAACGCTTCTTAGAGGTCAAGGACATCGACCCCAAGGCTGCGCGGGAAATCAAATTCATCGAGGCCATTCCCATGGCCCAATTGCACGCGATGGAGCGCGACCCCAGCGTGATCGTGCTGGGTGAAGACGTGCATCGCTTGAAGGGCGGCACGGTCGGCGCCACCAAGGGCATTCTCGAAGCCTTCCCCGATCGGCTGATCGGCACACCGATTTGCGAGAACGGCTTTTCGGGCCTGGCGCTCGGCGCTGCGGTCAATGGCATGCGCCCGGTGGTCGAGTTCATGTACGCCGATTTCGTGCTGGTCGCGGCCGATCAGCTGTTCAACCAGATCTCCAAGATGCGCCATATGTTCGGCGGCGTGCACAAGACACCGGTGATCGTGCGCGTGCGCGTCGCGGGCGGTCATGGCTATGGCTCGCAACATTCGATGGATCCGAGCGGGCTCTTCGCGCTCTATCCGGGCTGGCGCGTGGTCGCCCCCACCACGCCGTTCGATTATATCGGCCTGTTCAATTCCGCCGTGCAGTGCGACGACCCGGTGGTCTTCATCGAGTGCCAAACCCTCTATCAAACGCTCGGGCTCATTCCCGATGGCGACCTCGATTTCTGTGTCCCCTTCGGCAAAGCGCGGATCGCGCGCCCCGGTACCGCTTGCACCATCGTGACCTGCGCCAACATGGTGCCGATCAGTGTCGAGGCCGCGGAAAAATCAGGCATTGATGCCGAGGTGATCGATTTGCGCACGCTCGACCCGTTGAACCTCGATTGGGCGACCATCGAGGCCAGCGTCAAAAAGACCAATCGGCTGATCGTGGTCGAACAGACCTCGCGCGGCCCCTCGCTCGGTGCCCGCATCGTGCAGGAGGCGCAGGAGAAGTTGTTCGACTGGCTCGACCACGAAATCTTGCGCGTCAGCGGCGCTCAAGCCGCGCCCGTCGTCTCCAAGGTGCTCGAAAAAGCGGCCCTTGCCGGGCTCGATGACGTGGTCGCCGGCCTTCACGCCCTTATTGGCCGCGCCGCGGCCTGACCCTCGATCGGGAGTTCAACCATGGTCCAAAACAGCAATGCGCTCGTCACCGGCCTGATCAAGCGTGCCCATCACACCGCGATCAGCGTGAAAGATTTCGAACCGGCCAAGAAATTTTATTGCGACGTGCTCGGCTTCGTTGTGGTCGGCGATATCGACCATCGTCATGACCCGGGCCTGGCCGATGCGGTCGGCATGCCCGAGGGCGTCGATTGCCATTGGATGATGCTTGAGCGCGAAGGCTATCACATCGAATTGTTCAAATGGTATACGCCCGAGGGCAGGCTCGGCCCTAACCGGCAATGCGATCTCGGCTATACCCATGTCGCGTTCCAGGTCAGCGACGTGGAGGAAGCCTATAAGCGCGTGCTCGCCGCCGGTTTCAAAACCTTCGCGCCGCCACTCTCATTGCGCGGCGGCAAGGCCAAGGTGATCTATATCCGCGCGCCGGAAGACTTCATCACCGAGTTGGTTGAATACGCATGACCGACCCGGTCGCGGCTATTCTGCCGCTTCGTACCCCCCACGCCGCCGCATTCGGCGTTGCCGATGGCGAGCCGCTCAATGGCCGCGTCTATGCGACGCTGCGCGCCCAGCTCATGGCGGGCGTGTTCGAGCCGGGCGAAGTGGTGAGCATCCGGGGCCTCGCTAAAAAACTCGGCACCAGCACCATGCCGGTGCGCGAGGCGCTGCATCGCCTGATCGGCGATCATGCCTTGGAGGCGCGTGCCAACCGTACCATCGCGTTGCCACTCTTGCGGCACGGCGATTATTTGGCGGTTTGCGATGTGCGGCTCGCGCTTGAGGGCCTCGCCGCCGAACGCGCGGCAGGTCAGCTATCACCCGATGAGCTCGATCGGCTCGATGAATTGACGGCCGGTATGGCGAAGGCGGCTTTGGCCGATGACCCGCACGCCTATTTGGCGCTCAACAAAGATTTTCACCTGACGGTCTATCAGGCCGCCGGCAATCCCCTATTGCTCGATCTGATCGAGAAGCTTTGGGTCCGCGCCGGGCCGGTGATGAATTATTTGTTCCGTCATCAGGGCCTCGCCATGCAAACCGTTTCGCCGCACGAAACGATCATCGCGGCGCTTCGCCGCGCCGATGGCGAGGCGGCACGCCTTGCGGTGCAACGCGACATTCGCGAGGCGACACCAGGCATTGCCGCGTCTTTGCCGCTTTAGCGGCCCTGCGCGGTCGGAGGACAGCGCCATGTCGTCTTGGATCAATCAAACGCCCGATGCCTCGCCTTTGCCGCCCGTGGTCCGCGGCGAGGGTGTTTATCTCTACGATAAATCCGGCAAACGCTATATCGACGGTTCGAGCGGCCCTGCCCTGTTCTCGCTCGGCCATGGCCACAAGGACGTGCGCGCCGCCATCCACAAACAATTCGACACGCTCGAATATGGCTTCAGCATGGATTTCTCGACCGAGGTGGTCGAGGCGCTCTCCGAGCGCCTGGTGCGCCATATGGGAAGCCATTTTGGCGGCGTGTTCTACATATCGAGCGGCTCCGAGGCGACCGAGACCTCGCTCAAGGCGGCATTGCAATATCACGTCGCGAACGGACATCCGAGCCGCACCAAGTTTATTTCACGCCGTTTTTCCTGGCATGGCGCAACGATCGGGGCGTTGACGGTCTCGGGCAATTTGGGGCGGCGCCGTTTGTTCGCCCATGCGCTGCCCGAGGGCGTGTTCGTTTCGCCGGCTCACGCCTATCGCCCACCGAGCGGCATCACGCCGGAGGAAATTCCAGCGTTCTGTGCGCGCGAGCTTGAACAGGCGATCCTCAGCCATGGCCCCGAAAAGATCGCAGGCTTCATTTTTGAACCCGTGGTCGGCGGCTCGCTCGGCGTCTCGCCCGCGCCTGAGGGCTATGCCAAAGCCGTGCGCGCGGTATGCGACCGCTATGGCGTGCTGATGATCGCGGATGAGGTGATGTGCGGCGTCGGCCGCTGTGGCACTTGGCGCGCGCTCAGCCATGATGGAGTGTGGCCCGATATCATGCAAATCGCCAAGGGCCTCTCGGGCGGCTATATGCCGCTCGGCGCCGTGTTGTTGGCGAAGCCGGTGCTCGAGCGGATCAAAAGCGCGCACGGTAATTTGGAGGCCGCGCGGACCTATTCCGGTCACACCGCGGCGTGCGCGGCGGCGCTTGCGGTGATCGAGGTGTTGGAGCGCGATGCCTTGATCGAAAAGGTCGCGCGCGAGGGTGATTATTTGAAGGCACGGCTCGATGAGGCGCTCGGCCAAATCGCCGAAGTGGGCGATATACGCGGGCGCGGCTTTTTCTGGGGCGTCGAATTCGTGCGCGACCGCGAGACCAAGGAACCGTTCGCGCCCGAGGCGTTGCTGCATCGAAAACTCAGAGCGCGCTGCCTCGAAAATGGCTTGATCATCTATCCGGGCAGCGGCATTGCGGACGGACGGCGCGGCGATTATGCCATCGTGGCGCCACCCTTCATCGCGACGCACGCCCAAATCGATGAGATCGCCGAAAAGCTCGCGCGCTCCGCGCGTCAGGCGCTCGATGACATTCGCCACTGACAAACACTAATTCCACAACGAGGACCCGCAATGCCGCTTCCCGCCGCGATTGAACTTGCCGATGTCGAACCCAAAGCAAAGCGCCTTGAAGGCAAGCGTGCCTTCGTGACCGGTGCCGCGCGCGGTATTGGCCGCGCGGTCGCCGAGGCCATGGCGCGCGAGGGCGCGACGGTTTGCGTCCATGCGCGGAGCGAGGCGAAACTGAAAGACTGCCTCGATGGCCTCAAGAAGCGCGGCAAACCGGGCATGCCAATGACCGGCGATCTGATGAAGCCCGATGAGATCGAGCGCCTATGCGGCCAGGTCCTGAAAGAGCTTGGCGGGATCGACATCGTGATCAATAACGCGGGCGTCGCGGCCCAAGTCAACGCCATCGACATGACACTCGAGACCTGGAACTGGACGATGGATACCAATCTCCGCGCGCCGTTCCTGGTGACCAAATTCCTGCTGCCGACCATGATCAAACAGAACCAGGGTGGCGCGCTGGTCTACAACGCCTCGAGCGCGGCCAAGCAGGCCGATCCCGGCCGCTCGGCCTATAACGCCTCGAAAGCGGGCTTGGTTGGCTTTGTGCGCTGCCTCGCGGCCGAGATTGGCCCGCTTGGCATCAACGCCAATTCGGTGTGCGCGGGCTGGATCGCGACCGAAATGGCGATCGAATTGCATGAACAGATCGCCTCGCAAACGGGGCGGAATTTCGATGAGCTCTATCAGGAAAGCATGCGCGTCAATGCCATGAAGGCGATCGTGCCGCCCTCCGACGTCGCCGAGTTGATGGTTTACCTCGCGAGCCCGGCCGCGCGCTACATCACCGGCCAGGCGATCAACATCTGCGCGGGACGGACGATGTATTGAGGCCTCTAATCGTCTTCAGGCAATTTGTCCGGGCTCGCCTCGACTTCGGCGATGGCCTTTTCCCAAGCCGCGATCCGTTCTGGCCCGGCCGGATGGGAATCGAACCAGCCTGAGGTCGTATGGCCGCTATTCATCTGGGCCAAGACTTTATAGATGTTGCCGGCCGCCCGGAGATCATAGCCGGCGCGCGCGAGCAAATAGGCACCCAACAAATCAGCTTCGCGCTCTTGATCCTTGGAATAAGAGATCGCCCCAACCGTCGCGCCCAACTGCATCGAATCATCGACCAGACGTTGCCCGGCATTCAGATCATAGGAGGGTGATTGATAACCGCGGAGCGCCATCAGACCACCGGTCACAACCGCGGCCAAAACCGCGCCGATTTTGGCATTATATTTCTTTTCTTCGACATGCTCGGCCAAATGATGGCCGATCTCGTGACCGATCACGGCGGCAATTTCATCGTCGGTCTTCAAATGGCGCAGCAGCCCGCGATAAATCGCGATCTCATCGGTACCGCTGGCATAGGCGTTGACCTCGTCATCCGCAACATAGCGGATGGTCCACGCACAGCGCGCGACCTCGGCGTGAGCGCACAAAGGCGGCGCCGACCATCGCAGCCGATCACCAACTCTTGACACAATGTCGCGGTGTTCAGAATCGAGGCGATCGTAGCGCGGCAAATTGCTCGCACCACCCTGCACCGCCAATGCCGCCCGCGAAATTTCGGCGTCGCTCAGATGCGGCAGCGTGAATTGGGCCCCGGCGCAGCCCTGCAATAGAGCGAGCGCCATTAAAGGCGAGACAAGTTTCTTCACGGGCCCTCTCCCTTGACCCTAGGCCCGCGAAATCCTCGCTCGCCAAGACCTGGACGAACGATACCTTCGCAGGCTTATATGCAATTAAACTGTTATTTAACTTTGGGTCGATTGCAAGGCGAATTCGTGCTCGGAGCAGCCAAGATTAGGGAGGTTTAGTGCCGCTCGGCGACCCTCAGGAACCCAAGCTCATCCACCCTCATCTGCTGGTCCGGGTGAACGATCGTAGTCGATGACGCCTCCTCGATGATGCACGGGCCATCGAGCACGGTGCCGGGCGGCAAGAGGTCGCGGTCATAGACCTTGGCCTCGACCCGCCCATCATCGCCGAGGTCGACAACGCGTTTGCTCTTGAGCGCCTTCGCAACCGAGCGGCCCTCGGCGTTGATCGGCTTCAGCGCGGGGGTCGCGATTTTGGCCGTCGCGGTCAGGCGGAAATTGACGAATTCAACCGGCGTGTCCGCGAGACGGAAGGTAAAGGCGTGTTCGTGCGCGGCGTGGAAATCGTCGAGGATAGTCGCAACGCTCGCACTCTCGATGTTGACCGGCACCGTGACCGAATGCTCCTGGCCGAGATAACGTAAATCGATCGCGTGATCGAAGCGGAAGCCATCGGTCTTCAACCCCTCGTCAGAGCGGAAATAATGCTCTGCCTCGCGCACGAGGTCCGCGAATAAATTTCGGACGCGTTCGAGCTTCATGTCGCTCGCGCGGGTTAAAGCGGTTTGGACGAAATCGCGGCGCGGCTCGGTGACCAACATGCCCCAGGCCGAGAAATAGCCGGGATAACGCGGCACGATGGTTTCGCGCACGCCAAGCTCACGGCCGAGCGCGGCGCCGTGCATCGGCCCGCCACCGCCGCCGACCACGAGCATGAAATCGCGCGGGTCATGGCCGCGTTGGATCGAGACCAATTTCAGCGTGTTGATCATGTCGGCATCGGCCACCCGGATGACCGCGACAGCCGCCTCCTCGATCGAGCAACTCAGCCCATCGGAGACCTTTTTCATGGCGCGTCGCGAAGCCTCGCGGTCGAGCTTGATGCGACCGCCCGCGAAAAATTCGGGATCGAGCGCGCCGGTGAGAAACTTGGCGTCGGTCACGGTCGGCTCCGTGCCGCCCCGGCCATAACAGGCCGGCCCCGGCTCGGCGCCCGCGCTCACCGGGCCGACCTTCAAGGCACCCGAGCGGTCAAACCAGGCGATCGAGCCGCCGCCCGTGCCGATCTCGACGATGTCCACCACCGGCACCTTGACCGGATAGCCCGGGTTGATGCGCGAACATTCGAGTTTGTAATCGGTCGTCACCTTGATCTGGCCGTGCTCGATCACCGAGCACTTGGCCGTGGTGCCGCCAATGTCGAGATAGATCACATTGGGCTCGCCGGTGAGGCGCGCGATCAACGCCGCGGCATTGACGCCCGCGGCCGGCCCCGATTCCACCAGCGTGATCGGATGTTCCTTGGCCCAGGCGAAGCTCGTGGTGCCGCCATTCGACTGCATGACCGCGAGCGGCCCCTGAATGCCGCGCCCGCGCAACGCGGTTTCGAGCGTGGCGAAATAGCGCAGCACGATGGGCTGCACATAGGCGTTCAAGACCGCCGTATTGGCGCGCTCATATTCGCGCCATTCACGCGTGATCTCATGGCTCGCGGTGACCGGAATGCCGGGCAGCCGTTCGCGCAAATAGGCCGTTGCGGCGGCCTCGTGCGCGGGCGCGGCATAGGAGTGCAAAAACTGCACGGCAATGGCCTCGACGCCGTCGGCCTTGCATTGCGCGATCACCGGATCGAGATCAGCCAGCACCAAGGGCTCGACCGTCTCGCCATTTGGGCCGCAGCGCTCGCGTACCTCGAAACGCAAGGCACGCGGCACAAATGGCGTTGGCTTTTCAAAACGCAAATTGTAGAGATCAGGCCGATTGCCGCGCGCGATTTCAAGCACGTCGCGGAAGCCCTTGGTGGTCACGAGCGCGGTCTTGGCGCCCTTCCGCTCGGTGATCGCATTGATCACGGTCGTGCCGCCATGAACGAAATGACTCACACGCTTGGTCGCAAGCTCGGCCAAGTCAATCGCGTCCAAAATGCCCTTGGTCAAATCGCGCGGCGTGCTGAGCGATTTTTCGACCACGAGCTCGCCCTTGGCCTCGTCGAAAAACGCGAGGTCGGTGAAGGTACCGCCGATGTCGCACGCCAAACGCGCCATGATCAAGCTCCCCGAGCGCGCAAGGCGTCGGTGACCGCCTGGTCAAGGCGACCGTCCGATGAAACCGCCACGGCATAATCCTCAAGCGCGCCTTCGGGCGTGAGATAGCCGTTCTTGACATCGGCCGCGACGTCTTCGGCTGGGCGCGTGCGCGGCGCGCCATAGCCGCCGCCCCCGCCGGTGACAACCGCCACCCGATCACCCTTTTTGAGCGCGACATAGGGCACGCGCGAGAGCGTGCGATGGGTCCCGTTGGTGTGGAGGTCGAGATAATTGTTCGAGCCTTCTCTGCCGCCGGCGAGACCCCAAGGTTTTTCGATCGAGCGACCCATGCCGCAATAGGTGAAGGCCTCGTCACCCAAAATCTCGAACTCGCGGATCGCGCCATGGCCGCCACGATAGCGCCCGGCGCCGACGCCGCCCGCGATATTGAGCGCATATTGGCGCACGCGGAGCGGATATTTCGCTTCCATCAGCTCGACCGAATAATTGTAGGTGTCGCCATCGGTGGTGGCGATCAACGCCGCCGTGCCATCGCGGTTATCGGCCGCGCCCCAACCGCCGACCGCCGGTTCGATGTGGACGAACATTTCGCCGGTCGCCGGATTGCGCCCGCCGATATAGGTGCCGCACAGGCTCATATAGCTACCGGCGCTGAAGCGCTCGGGCGCGAGGGGTGCCAAGGCCTTCCACACCAGTTCGGAGGCCTGGGCCGAGCCTTCATAATACCAGCCGGTCGGCGCCGGCGGGCGCGCGGTGAAGACGGTGCCCGGCGGGCAGATGATTTTCACCGGGCGGAACCAGCCTTCGTTCGAGGGCGCCTGCGGGTCGACCATCGCCTTGAAGATCGTCTTGGCCGCTGACAGCAAAGCGCCATAGGCGCAATTGATCGGGCCCGGTCGTTGCGCGCTCGAGCCGGTGAAATCAAAGCTGATCTCATCGCCCTTGATGCGCACCTCGACGCAGACCTTGATCTGCTCATCGGTGATGCCGTCGCCGTCGATCCAATCCTCGGCGCGGTAGACGCCATCGGGCAGCGCGCGCACCGCCGCGCGGCTGAGTTTCTCGCTCGATTCCAAAATGTGGTGATAGGTCTCGTGCACGACGACCGCGCCATATTTCGCGTAAATCTCCTTGAGGCGCGTATCGGCGATGCGCACGGCGGCCAGCTCGGCGTTAAGATCGCCGAGCGCCATGGTCGGCAGGCGCACATTGATGCGGATCAGCTCGACGATATCCTGCTGCAGTTTGTCGTCACGACAAACGCGCACGCCGGGAAAGCGAATCCCCTCCTGATAGATTTCGCGCGCGTCGGGCGAGATGCTGCCGGCGACCGAGCCGCCGACCTCAACCCAATGCGCGACCGAAATCGCGAAGGCTTCAAGCGTACCGCCGATGAAAATTGGTTTGATCAGCGCGATGTCGCAGGTGTGCGTGCCGCCCTCATAGGGGTCATTGGTCATGAACACATCGCCATCGCGGATGGTGTCGCCAAAGCGACGGCGGATCGAGGCGAGCTGCTCCCCAAACGTACCGGTGAACAGCGTGATGCCATTGGTTTGCACGATGAGCTCGCCCTTGGCATCGAGAATGCCGCAGGCGAAATCGAGCACCTCATAGATCACCGGGCTCATCGAGGCGCGCGCCAGCACGATGCCCATTTCATCGACCGTCGCGAGCAGCTTGCCCCGAATGATCTCGCGCGTGACCGGATCGTCCGCCCGCGCCGCTTGAGCCGCCATTCTGGCCATCGCCGTTTCCTTCTCCCTGTCCGCCCCACCTAGGCTCGACGCCCAAGGGAACGGTCATGTCACTCGCTGGATTTCCTCTCCTTCGAGACGCGGCTTTCAGCCACTCCTCAGGATGAGGAAATCCAAGGGGCCCAAAAGATCGCCTCACCCTGAGGAGGCCGCATCAGCGGCCGTCTCGAAGGGGGAGGCGATCCATTGATTGACGCCCTATCCCGGGCGCCGGGTTTATCGCGCCACCCCGGCCGGCGCAACCGTGCATTACGCCGCTTGGCCCTGGCGCCCGGACCGTCTAACCTGAACCCCATAAACAGGGGCTCGGGGGAGACCATGGCCAAAATCGCGTCAGTCAAGGCGAGCGCGCATTCCTGCCCGTTCGAGGGGCCCATCGTGCGGATGGGGCTGGGCGGCAATGTGAAACGGGATTTCGTGCTGGTGCGCGTGCGCACCGAGGATGGGATCGAGGGCATTGGCGAGGCCCATCATGGCCAGAACCTGACCGCGATGGCCGAGATCATCGAAAAAGGCCTGGGCTCGCTTGTCGTGGGCGAAGACCCGTTCGATAGCGAGGGCATCTGGCAGCGCCTCAGCCGCCAGCAGGTCGTCACCCACGGGCTCGGCGCCGGCAGCGTGATCGGCCTCTCGGGCATCGACAACGCGTTGTGGGACCTCAAGGGCAAGCTCCTCGGCCAGCCGGTCTATCGCCTGCTCGGTGGCACCAGGCGCAAAACGCGTGCCTATGCCGGCGGGTTGAGCCTTGGCTTCCAGCCGGTCGAAACCCTGGAGAAGGAAGTCGCGGCGCTGATCGCCGAGGGCTATACGGCGATCAAGCTCCGCGTCGGCGACACACCGAAAAAAGACGCCGAGCGCGTCGGCCATATTCGGAAAGCCTTTGGCGATGGGCTCGATATCGCGGTCGATGCCGCGACGCGCTATAGCCTGCTCGACATGCCCGAGGTGTTGAAATATTGCGAGGCCAATCGGGTCTATTGGCTGGAGGAACCATTCACGCCCGATAATGTCGGCGCCTATGCCGAGCTCCGGCGGCGCACCGCGATCCCGATCGCGGCCGGCGAAAATCACTATACGCGCCTTGCCTTCCGCGATTTGTTCGAGGCGCGCGCGATTTCAATTTGTCAGGCCGACCCGACCAAAGCGGGCGGTCTCTCCGAATTGAAGAAAATTTCTGACATGGCGGGCGCCTGGCACATACCGATGGCGCCGCACACCAGCCACAGTATTTTGAGCGCGGCAGTCAATGCGCATTTGCTCTCGGTGATTCCGAACGCGCTGATCTATGAGGCCGATGTCGCCAAGGTCAACCCGTTCCGCACCGATCTCGCGACCCAACCGTTCGGCGTGGTCAAAGGCTATATCGAACCCAATGACGCGCCGGGCTTCGGCATTGATCTCAACGAGAACGTGCTGAAGGCCTATCCCGCCGTGCCGGGCCCCTGCTACATCCCGGGGCGTTGATTACGCCCTCAGGCGCCGGGCGCGCGCGTCACGCGCGCTTGGCTTACGCCGCCAAGGCGGCGTCGCGTGCTCGGGCGCGCGCAAAAGCGCGCAACGCAGTCGCGCCGTGTAAGAGATGACCACACCTCGGTCGATCGACACTCGGACTCAAATCGCCGAAACGCCGACGCTGGCGCCGCCGCACACATAAAGTGTCTGGCCGGTAACGAAGCTGTTTTCGGCATTCAAAAAGAACGAGGCCGCATTGGCGATATCGACAGGCTTCCCGAGCCGCTTCATCGGCAGGCCGGCGATGGTTGCCTTGGTGCGCGGGCTATCGGATGGGTTTGCCTTGGCCCATAGCTCGGTCTCGATCGGCCCAGGTGCGATCAGATTGACCGTGATGCCGTGGGCGGCCAGTTCAAGCGCCCAGGTGCGCGTGAGCCCAACCAAGGCCGCCTTGCTCGCCGAATAGGCCGTGCGCAATTCCTTGCCGAGGCCGGCGCGGCTACCGATGCTGACGATGCGTCCGAAACGCGCCGCTCTCATGCCCGGCACCAGCGCCTGCGTGCATTGAAGCGCGACGCGCACATTCAACCGGATCACGGCATCGAAATCGCCAAGCTTGGTATCCTCCAACAAGGCCGGGCGCACCATGCCGACATTGTTGATCAAGCGGGTGATCGGGCCATGTTTGAGCGCGGCCGCGAGCGCGCTGGCCGTCGCGGCTTCGTCCGCCAGATCAACCGCGACGAAATGGCCGAGCGCGGCATCCTTGGGCGGGACCAGATCGAAGATCGTGACTTGATAGCCGTCGCGCTTGGCGCGCTCGGCAATGGCGCGCCCGATTCCTAGCGAGCCGCCTGTCACTAATACGCGTTCCATCATCGCCCTCTCACTCCCTCCGCCAGCCGGCCCCGCCGGCACAGACTCAATAGAGCACGGGTTGCCTCGAACCGCGAGATTCATGGTTAAGGCGAATCAACCCTGTCTCGCAACCCTTGGTGAACGGTGCGGGCGTCCAATAGACCCGGTGGGAAATGATGAACCCGCCGGGCCGTTTAGGTGGCGCGGCGAGGAGCGCATGATGATTCGGTTCAAGACGCAGACGCCGTGGCTCGTGGTGATGGGCTTTTTCATCATCATGGCGGTCACTTGGGGCATGGGCGCCGGCCCGCTTTTGGCCGGCAATGCCATGCCGCTCGCGTAGGGCCGTTTGTTCGAAGTAAGCAAACCCGGCGCGACGCCTAATTATGTGTTCGGCACGATGCACGTGGCCGATCGTGATGTGTTGCGTCTGCCGCCGCCGATCGCGCGCGCGTTTAAGGGTAGCCGGATGTTGCTGGTCGAAAGCGACCACGCCCCGGTAGAGAGTTACAAGATCGTCGAAGCGATGTTCCTGCCCGAAGGCCGATCGCTTCAGGACATGCTCAAGCCCGCGCTGTATGAGGAAATCGTCACCGCCGCCGAACCGGTCGGCATGAAGGAACGCGATGTCAATCGGTTGCGCCCGTGGGCGATTTGGATCCTGCTGGGCGACCCATCGGACGAAAGCGTTCGGCGCGCCTCCGGCCAACCTGTATTGGACGATGCGCTCCGGCTTTATGCAAGTAAACGCGGCGTTCCTGTCATGGCGCTTGATCGAGCTGCAGAGATCGCGGCGCTCTTCACCGTCGGTCTTTCGGAGGCCGATCAGCTGCAATTGCTCGAAAACGCGTTGAGGGACCCTATGTCCTATGATGAGCGATACAACGCGATGCGCCAATCCTATTTGGCGGGCGATCTGGAGGCGTTGCTGATGTCAATGCGCCCTGACGACAAGACCGACACGGAAGCCCAGCGGCAATTTGCCGACCGGTTCAATCATGGGCTGT
>SHWC01000035.1 GCA_009691045.1 Alphaproteobacteria bacterium
ACCACCACGCCGACCCAGATAAAGCCATCGGCGTGCCCGGTCAGGCCATAGCGAAAGCCATCGATCAAATAGAAGATCGGGTTGATCTGACAGAGCGTCTGCAACCATTCGGGCAGCCGGTGGATCGAATAGAACGTCCCCGAGAGAAACGCCAGCGGCTGCACCACGAAATTGGTGATCGCGGCGAGATGATCGAACTTATCGGCGATGATCGCGGTGATGATGCCGGCGAGCGCGAGCAGGATCGAGGCGAACACCGCATTGAAGATCAGCACCACAGGCGCCACCACGTCATAGTGCCCGATCGGCAGCATGACGAGCGCGAGCAAAAGGCCGAGGAGCAGACCGCGCATCAGCCCACCGCCGACCAGCCCAACCAACATTTCGTTCGGCGTCAGCGGCGGCATCAGGAGATCGACGATATTGCCCTGGATCTTCGCGATCATCAGCGAGGACGAGGTGTTGGAGAAGGCGTTCTGGATCATCGCCATCATGACGAGGCCGGGCGCCATGAAGGTAAGGAACGGCAGGCCGCCGGTCTCGGGCGCGGTCGGGCCGACCGCCACCGCGAAAATGCCGAGGAACAAGAGGCTGGTCGCCATCGGCGCGATCAGCGTCTGGGTCCAAACTTTCAAAAACCGACGCACCTCTTTTTCAAGGAGCGTCCAGGTGCCGAGCCAATTGACCGCGCCAATCTCGCGCGGCGCCATGATAGGGGGAATATTGGTCATCTAGGCCGTGCGGCCGGGGGCGCGCCATTCGCGCGGTGGCGTCTTGGGGTCGGGCCCGCCCGGCGTCGCATCGGGCATGATCACGACGCTCTTGCCGGTTGTGCCGAACTCGATGCCATAGGCCTCGAACGCGAATTTGAGCCGGCGATTGAAATTGCGCCCGACCACCCATTGCTTCGACGGCGCGGTCTTGACCCGCGCGCGGATCACCACGCTGGCGTCGGAGAATTTATCGACGCCCAACACATCCATCGGCTCAAGAATGAGCTTTTCGAACTCGGGCTCGGCGCGCATTTCATCGATCACTTGGCCCATCACCTCGGTCGCGCGGTCGGTGTTGGTGTTATAGGGCACCGCGATATCGGCCACAAAATAAGAGAAGTCCTTGGTCAAATTGGAGACCGTATCGATCGCGCTGAACGGAATCGTGTGCACGCTGCCATCGAGCCCGCGCACCCGCAGCGTGCGGATCGTGATGCTCTCCACGACGCCCGTCTTGCCCGCGACCGTCACCACATCGCCAACCGCGAGGCTGTCTTCCAGCAAAATGAACACGCCGGTGATCACGTCCTTGACCAGGGTCTGTGCACCGAAGCCGATCGCGAGGCCAACCACGCCGACACCCGCCAAAATCGGCGCGATATCGATGCCGATCTCGGCCAGCACCATCAGCGCCGCCACCACGCTGACCACGATCCGCAGCGCGTTCCGCGCCAGCGGCAACAACGTGCGGGCGCGCTGACGCTCATCGGCGACGCGACCCTCGCGCTCGAGTTTGATCAAATGGCGATCGATCAGCGTGCTGACCAATTCCCAAACCAAAAGCGCGATCGCGATGATCGCGATGATGGCGGCGATGCGACCGAATACCAGCGCGCCAACGTCTGAGGCGAGCCAGGTCAAGACATCGACATTCCACGCTTCGAGTATGAGCGCGCCCGCCGCCAAAATGACAATCACCTGGAGCGCATTGCGGATCGTCGGCAGATAACGGTTCAGGCGGGTGGCGAGGCCAGGATCACGCGTGCGAACCGCCTCTTTGAGCTGAACGCCGCCGCGCCAAAGCTTCGGGATGCCGGCCAACGCGAAGCCCGCGACCCAAATAATCGCAAAGCTCGCGGCCGACGATTTAAGGAAGAACAGAAAGCCCGTGATGCCCGCGACGGCCGCGACCAGGCCGCCCGCCAGCGCATAGGCAATCGCCATAATGTGCCAAATCTCGGCGAGCCGCCGGCCAATCATGGCGATCGCCGTGTTTTTCCGGTTGCCGGCCGCGCATTGCAGCCAGGCCGAAACCTCGGGGCGTATGCGCACCACCAAAACCGCGACAATCGCGATCACCACAATGCCGAGCACTTTGGTAAGCGCGTTATAGCCGGTCACCGGCAGGCCGAGCAGCAGCACGCCCTGACAGAAAAAATAGCCATAGACCGCGAGCGAGACGAGCCGGCTCCACCAGCGCGCGCAAAACTTCGCCGTGTCGTCGCGGAAGCCACTGACGCGAAGATTCGGCGTCCATGGCGCGAGACCCTGATAGCCGACCAGCTTCACAATGCTCGCGATCAGATGCGCGTTGATCGCGGTGAGCGCGATCAGCCTAGTCACCTCGCTCGGATCGAGGAGGGCCAACAAGCCATAACCCGCACCGACAAAACAAAGCGCCGGTATAAGGCGCAAAAGATTATAGGAGAGCAATAAGGGTGGGCGCAGATAGGCGCGTGGGCGCGCCCTTTGTTCCATGACCCGGCGCGGACGGCGCAGCGCGAAGAAGACAAGTTGGCTCGCGATCACGCCACCGCCGATCACCGCGGCCAGCCGCCATAGAAACGAATACCAAACCTCGCGCCGTTCCGGGTTGGTCCATTCGCGGCCGAGCCAGCCGGCCGCATCGGGCAGTGCCACAATCCCTCGCCCAAGCTCGACCACATGGGTGGCCAAGCGCCCAAGCGTATCCGACATGCGCTTGATGACGGTGGCGCTTTGGCTCGCGGGCTTGATCGGCCGCTTCGACGCCGGCTCGATATCCTCTTGAGCGACGGTGGCGCTTTGGTTCGCAGGCTTGGCCGCCCCCTCGGCCGCCATCAATGTCTTGAGCTCGCCGATCAGCCGCTCGCGCGCCGACGGGTCTTCAAGGGTTTTCACGAGCTTCGCGACCTCGGCGTCATTGGCCGGTGTCGCGGTTTGCGCCATGGCCGGCCGCTCGCTCAGAAACGCAAGGGAGACGCCCACCACGAGCAACGCAGCGCACAGGCCGCGCCACCATTGGGGGCGCCCGAAATCAGTCTCTCTCTGGTCACGAATCATGCGCGCTCGATCAACCTATCAATCGTGCCCCGGCCCGCTTTACAGCCCCCGGAGCGGGTGCCACAGTCGGGCCATGGAGCCTGTCGTCAGGAGTGCCGGATGAGCCTGGAGTCGGTCATCATCTATCATAACCCGCGTTGTGGAAAGTCGAGGTTAACGCTCCAAATCCTGCGTGAGCACGGCTTTGAGCCCAAAATTGTCGAATATCTTAAGGCTCCGCCGAGCGCCAAGGTGCTCGCCGACCTCCTCGCCAAGCTTGGCCTCGAACCGCGCCAATTACTGCGTAAGGGTGAGCCTGAATATAAGGCCGCCGGGCTCGACGACCCCAAACTCAGCGCCGCCAAACTGATCGCCGCCATGGTCGCGCACCCGATCCTGATCGAGCGGCCGATCGTGGTGAAAGGCAAGAGGGCGGCGCTCGGGCGTCCGCCTGAAGCCGTGTTGAACATCCTCTGAGTTTCTGACCGTGGCCATTCCGCCCCTCGTCTTTCACCCCGACTACACCTATCCGCTGCCCGCCGGGCATCGCTTTCCGATGGGCAAGTTCGGGCGTATTCGCGAGGTGCTGATCGAGGATGGCATCGCGCCCGCGAGCGCGTTCATTTCGCCCGAGCCGATCAGCCGCGCAGCCCTCGAGGCGGCGCATACGCCCGCTTATGTCGAGGCGATCACCGCGCTCGCTTTATCGCGCGCGGCCGAGCGGCGCTTGGGTCTCCCACTGTCGGAAGCACTGGTGCGTCGCGCACGCGCGGCAACCGGCGGCACGTTGTTGACCGCGCGCCTCGGGCTCGAACGCGGCCTCGCCTGCAATATGGCGGGCGGCAGCCATCACGCGCACCCGGATCATGGCGCGGGCTTTTGCGTCTTCAACGATGTCGCGGTCGCGATCCGTGCGCTGCAGAGCGAACGGCGCGTCGCGCGTGTCTTGGTGTTCGATCTCGACGTCCATCAGGGCGATGGCACGGCGGCGTTCTTCGCCAACGATCCGAGCGTCTTCACCTGCTCGATCCATTGCGAAGCGAATTACCCGCACCAGAAGGCGATCAGCGATCTCGATTTGGGCCTGCCGCCGAATACCGGCGATGACGCCTATCTCGCGCTCGTGCACGACACGTTCGAGGCGCTGCTCGCGCGCGTGCGGCCCGATTTGGTGTTCTATAACGCGGGCGTCGACCCCCATGAGGATGACGCGCTGGGTCAGCTCGCACTTAGCGATGACGGGCTCATGGCGCGCGACCGCCATGTCATCGGCGCGTGCTTGAAAGCGGCTGTGCCGCTCGCCTGCGTGGTCGGCGGCGGCTATGGCCCCGATCTGGATACGCTCGCGCGCCGCCATTCGACCGTGCACCGCGCCGCCATCGCGCTTGCCGCCGACCGCGCACGTGCCTCCGCGGCGTGATGAAAAAGGAGCCGGATTGATGTCAAACGCTGCTGCCGCGCATGGCCGGGCCGATGAGCGCGTGCCTTATCAACTGCCTTTCCCGCCCGATGTCATGGCCGAGATCGTCATTCCCAACGCGGCGAGCGGCGATGAGCGGCTTTGGGTGCCGCAGGCGCCCAATGTTTGGATCCGCCCGCTGCTCTTCAATGTTTCGGCCGGCTATTGGATGGTGGTCTTGCGCGTCCGCCGCGCCGGCGTTCTGACGCGCCATCGTCACCCCGGCCCCGTGCACGGCTTTGTGCTGAAAGGCCGCTGGCGCTACCTCGAACATGATTGGATCGCCGAGGAAGGCTCCTACGTGTTCGAGCCGCCGGGCGAAACCCACACGTTGATCGTGCCCGATGACGTGCCCGAGATGATGACCTTCTTTCAGGTCAATGGCGCGATGATCTATGTCGATCCCCAAGGTCGCGAAACCGGCTATGAGGATGTGCACTCGAAAATCGCGCTCGCCCGCAAGCACTACACCGCGATCGGGCTCGGGCCCGATTATGTCAAGCAATTCATCCGCTGAGGAGAGCGCCATGCCCACCGACGCCAAGGAGATCGCCGCGATCACGCGCACGATCGACGATTATTTCAACGGCATGCACAATTCGGACCGCAGACTGATCGAACGCGCCTTTCATCCCGATGCGGCGATTTCGGGAAATTTCGATGGCGCCTATCGTCGTCGCACGCGCGATGGCTTCGCTGAGTTCGTCTCGACCGTGCCAGCGCCCGCCAAAAATGGCGTGCCGTTTGACATGACCATCGTGGCGCTCGACGTGACCGGCGATGCCGCGGTGGTCAAGGTGCGCGACCTCTATCTCAACCGCTATTTCGTCGATTATCTGACGCTGCTGAAATCGAGCGGCGCCTGGGTCATCATCAACAAGACCTATCATCACGAGCCACCGCTGAAATAGGCGCGGTTCTGATGTCGGGGGTCAACTCGACAAGGATCAATTTCCCGGTTCGCCCTCATCCTGAGGAGCCCTGTCGGCTCGCTCCTTCGAGACGCGCTTCGCGCTCCTCAGGATGAGGCGACAGGGCGTCTCGAAGGATCGGAGGGCGGACCGGGCACAACAAAGACGAGGCCGCGATGCTGAAGACCGGCGCTGACTATCTGGAATCGCTGCGCGATGGCCGCGTGGTTTATATCGGCGGCGAGCGCGTTGACGATGTCACCGAGCATCCCGCCTTTCGCAATGGCGCGCGCTCTTATGCCCGCCTCTATGACGCGCGGAATGACCCGAAATACCGCGCCGATTTGACCTATGAGGAAAACGGCGAGCGTTTCGCCGCCTATTATCTGAAACCGCGCACCAAGGCCGATCTCGAACATCGCAGCCGCTGCAGCCAAGTGATCGCGGATCTGACCTGCGGCATGATGGGCCGCTCGCCCGATTTCATCGGCGGTTACCTCACCGGCGCGGTGATGCAGCCCGAGATCTATGATCGCGGCCAGCACAAATTTTCCAAGCACGTGCTGGCCTATTTCGACAAATGCCGCAGAGAAGACCTCTTCCTCTCGCACGCGGTGACACCCTTACAAGGCTCGAAGGACACCAAGTTTTCAGGCCGCGAGGCGATCCAAACGCCGCAACTCGCGGTCGTGAAGGAAGATGATTCGGGCGTCACCATCAGCGGCATCAAATTATTGGCGACCGGCGCCGCCTTCAGCCACGACATTTGGATCGGCAATATTCAGCCGCTCGCGCCCGGCCATGAAAAGGAGTCCATCACCTGCATGGTGCCGAACAATGCGCCCGGCCTCGAACTATGGTCGCGCAAGGCGTTCGAGCGTTATGCCGTGAGCGAGTTCGACAACCCGGTGTCCTATCGCTTCGATGAGAGCGACTGCATCGTCGTGTGCAAGAACGTGAAAATTCCGTGGGAGCGCGTCTTCACCCACAATGATATTCCGCTTTCCCGCGCGATCTATTTCGAGACGCCAACCCACACCCTGTCGAACCATCAGGCCGCCGTGCGCTATCGCACCAAGCTGAAATTGTTCCTCGGCCTCGCGCGCCGCATCACCCAGGCGAACAGCATCGATAAAGTGCCGGCGGTGATGGACGATCTCGGCCATTTGGCCGCGCTCTATGGCCAGATGTCGGGCATGGTCGAGGGCCAGATCCAAGCGTTCGAGACGCTCGGCAATGGCTATCTCAATTACAACCGCTATCTGATGTACGCCTCTATCTATTTCGCCTATCAGCAATATGACCATTTCGTCGGCAAGGTGCGTGAGCTCGCCGGCGGCAGCGTGTTGCAAATGCCGGCCGATATTTCCGTGCTCGACAATGAGGCAACGCGCGAAACCTTCGAGCAGCTCTGGCAGGGTCAAAGCGCGAGCGCGATGGATCGCTTCAAGGTGCAGAAACTGGCCTGGGATGTGCTGGCCAGCGAATTCGCCGCGCGCCATTGGCAATATGAGCGCTTCTATATGGGCCCCGCCTATATCGTGCGCGCGCACAATCTGCGCGAGGCCCCCTGGCCCGAGATCGAGGCCTATACCAGCGCTTTGCTCGATAGCTACGGTCCCGGCCCTCTCCTCCTTCCCGGCCGGGAGGATTAGCGCCGCAGTCGCTGCACGGCAGGTGCTTCTGGCTTTTATCCGTCATGGCCCGGCTCGACCGGGCCATCCATCGTAGAGCGAGCACGCTGCTATCATGGATGGCCCGCCTGAAGCGGGCCATGACGCATAGAGTTGCGGCCGTGGACGCGCAACCGCGTCGACTCTAGTCTGATGACTCGCCGCGCCCGAGTCGCGCGCAATTAGTCGGAGATCCGTGATGGCCGATCTGTGGGACAACCCGATGGGCACTGACGGCTTCGAGTTCGTCGAGTACACAGCGCCCGATCCCGCCGAGCTGGCCGCTCTCTTCGAGCGGCTCGGGTTCCAAGCCGTGGCGCGCCATCGCTCGAAGCAGGTCACGCTTTATCGTCAGGGTGATATCAATTTCATCGTCAATGCCGAGCCCGATAGTTTCGGCCAATCCTTCGCGCGCGTGCACGGGCCATCGGCCTGCGCCATGGCCTTTCGGGTCAAGGACGCGGCCAAGGCCTATGAGTGCGCGCTTGAACGCGGCGCCAAGCCGCATCTCGGCCAGGTTGGCCCGATGGAGCTGCACATTCCGGCGATCCAAGGCATTGGCGGCAGCGTGATCTATTTGGTCGATCGCTATGGCGAACGCTCGATCTATGACGTCGATTTCGTGGCCATCCCCGGCGCCACGCCCGTGCCCAAGGGTGTCGGTCTGGTCGGCATCGATCATTTGACTCACAATGTTCATCGCGGCCGACTCGATGTGTGGGCCTCGTTCTATGAGCGGTTGTTCAATTTTCGCGAGATCCGTTATTTCGACATCGAGGGCAAATTGACGGGGCTCAAGAGCCGCGCGCTGACCAGCCCATGCGGCCAAATTCGCATCCCGATCAATGAGTCATCCGACGATAAATCGCAGATCGAGGAATATTTGCGCGCCTATCATGGCGAAGGCATTCAGCACATCGCGCTGCAAGCCGCCGACATCACCACCTCGGTCGCGGCGCTTCGACAGAAAGGTGTGCGCTTCCTCAGCGTGCCCGATGGTTATTATGCCGGCACCGATGCGCGCGTGCCTAATCATGGTCAAGATTTGGCCAAGTTGAAGGAACTCCAAATCCTGCTCGATGGCGCGCCGGGCCAGGGCCTCCTTTTGCAGATCTTCACCGAGACCGTGATCGGCCCGATCTTTTTCGAATTGATCGAGCGGCGCGGCAATGAGGGTTTTGGCGAGGGTAATTTCAAGGCGCTGTTCGAGACCATGGAGCAGGATCAAATCGCGCGGGGGACGCTCAAGGCATGACCAAGGGATTGCCGCTCTCAAAATCCGAGGGCACCGCCTCGCGCCAGGCGCATGCCGATTTGCCGAAGGGCACCTATGAGCGCGAGATCGGCCGCGATGGCTTTTTCGGCCCCGTGAGCCAGCTTCATCACCGCCATAAGCCGACCGGCTGGACCAGGATCGAGGGGCCGATGCGCCCGCGCGCGTTCAACGCGCTGGCCGGCGCGCGCGACACCGCTTCGCCGTTCGCAGCACCCCGCCTCCTCGGCAATGCCACGCTCGATGTGCGGTTCTGGCACCTTAAGAGCGCCATGACCGCGCTCGCGCGTAATGCCGATGGCGACACACTGCTTTTCGTGCATGAGGGCGACGGCGCGCTCTATTGCGATTTTGGCCATCTCGATTTTCGCGATGGGGATTATCTTTTGCTGCCGCGCGGCACCGCCTGGCGCCTGGAGCCGAAGACGCCGTGCGCGCTTCTGATGATCGAGGCGACGGCGGATATTCTCTCCGTGCCCGAGCGCGGGCTCTTGGGCCAGCACGCGATCTTCGATCCCGCCGCGCTCGAAACGCCGAAATTGAACGAGGCGTTTCGCGCCCAAGCCAATGACACGCGCTGGCGCATCGAGGTCAAACGCCAGAACGCGATCACCACGATCGACTATCCCTTCAATCCGCTCGATGCCATCGGTTGGCACGGCACGCTGATGGCGGCACGGTTGAATTGGCGCGATCTCCGCCCCGTGCTTTCGGACCGCATGCATTTGCCGCCGTCGGTCCACGCCACCTTTGGCTGCGACGGATTCGTGGTTTGCACCTTCGCGCCGCGCCCGCTTGAGGGTGACCCGAGCGCGCTCAATTTGCCGTTCTTCCACGACAACGTCGATTATGACGAGATGATTTTCTATCACCGCGGCAATTTTTTTTCGCGCGACAATATCGTGCCGGGCTGGATCACAATGCACCCTTGCGGTATTACGCACGGGCCGCACCCCAAGGCCTTCGCCGCGGCCGAGAAACGCACACGCACCAGCACGGATGAAGTCGCGGTCATGATCGATTCACGCGCGCCGATTGAAGTCGCACCTCTGCCCAAAGGCGCCGAGTGGGCGGACTACGCCATGTCATGGCGCGAGGACCAATCATGAGACTGGCTTCGCTCAAAACCGGCGGGCGCGACGGCACGTTGATCGTGGTCGATCGCGCGATGGCGCGCGCGGTGCGGGGCGAGGGCATCGCCATGACAATGCGCGAAGCGATCGAGAATTGGGCCGCCACCGCCCCTCGCCTCGCCACGCTCACCGACAAGCTCGAGGCCGGTCATGCCTCGGGCGCCTTCGCCTTCGAGCCCAAAGCCTGCGCGGCGCCGCTGCCGCGCGCCTTCGGCTTTCTCGATGGCAGCGCGTACCTCAATCATGTCGAGCTCGCGCGCCGGGCGCGCGGTGATACCCTGCCCGATACGCTCGAGACCGATCCTCTGATGTATCAGGGCTGCAGCGACCAATTATTGGGGCCGTGCGATCGGATCCCGGGCGAGCTTTCCTGGGGCCTCGATTTCGAGGCCGAGAGCGCGGTGATCGTCGATGACGTGCCGATGGGGGTGAACCCCAAAGAGGCGCTCGCGCACATCAAGCTCGTGATGCTGATGAACGATGTCTCGGCCCGCCGGCTTGTCGTGTCCGAGCTCGCCAAGGGCTTCGGCTTCATCCATGGCAAACCGCCAAGCGCGTTTTCGCCCGTCGCGCTGACGCCCGATTCATTGGGCCAAGCGTGGGACGGCGCGCGGCTCCACGGTCAACTCGTTTCGACCTTCAACGGCAAGCGCTTCGGCGCGCCCGATGCCGGCGTCGAAATGCATTTCTCTTTTGGCGATCTGATCGCACACGCGGCGAAGACGCGGCCGCTGGGCGCGGGCACCATCATCGGCTCGGGCACGGTCTCGAACAAAGATCGCGCGACCGGCTCGTCCTGCCTCCTTGAGCGCCGCATGATCGAGAAGATCGACAGCGGTAAGGTAACGACTGAGCTGATGAAACCGGGCGATCACATTCGCATTGAATTGCGCGATGCGGAGGGCCGCTCGCCTTTCGGCGCGATCGATCAAATGATGGTCAAACTCGGCTAGGCCGCGCGGGCCTTGTAGCCCGCCTCCATCTCACGCCGCATCTTGACCGCGAGCGAGGACGCGTCAATCGCCACGTCGTCGTAGCGCACCACGGCATCGCGCGCCACGGGGCGCACCAGTTTCACGCCATGGGCGAGGCCGATCGGCAAAGCGCCGATGCCGAGGCTCGCGCTCGCCGGCATGAGCCGGCCATAAACCGTGTAGCCGCCCTCGCCATCGAGCATCTCGCCCACCTTCAAATCGCGCTTCGCGGTGGCGCAAGCATCGGCCCGAAAGCCGCTCGGCGCGCCGGTCGGCTCGCCCCTCAAGCCCACGCTCGCGACCGAAATGCCAAGCTCGAGCCCGATCAAATGATAGGGCTTATAAAGCGACGCATAGCGCCCCGTATCATCGGTCGATAGGCCATATTCCTTGAAACAGGCTTTGACATAATCGCTCGGCGCTTCGAACACGACATAAACGCCCCAGCGCAAATCGTCCGGCAAATGCGATCCGTCGCGCGCCTCGCTCGAAATCACCTCGACCTGACCCTTGTGATGCAAAAGCCCGCCCTCCGATTTGGGCTTCAACAATTGCGCCAGCTCATGCGTGCCGCAGGGCGGGAAGGCGAGCCCATCGGGCGCGGGTGTGAGCCCCGTCGCATTGGCAACCGCCGTCATCTCGATCGCGGATTTGGTGCCGTCGAGGAACGAGTTGAACATTTGCGGGTTCATGCCGCCTTTGGCCGCGCTCTCGGGCGTCAGGCCATAGTGCCCCCACACATCATCGGGCGTGACGTGATGATAGCCCGGCAAATATTTCGTGCCCTTGCCCGCCGCGACCACCTCGAAGCCGCTCGCGCGCGCCCAATCCACCTGCTCGGCGATCAAGGCGGGTTGATCGCCATAAGCGAGCGAATAAACCACGCCCGCCGCCCGCGCCTTTTCCGCCAGCAGCGGCCCGCATAAGGCATCGGCCTCGACATTGACCATGATGATATGCCGCTTTGCCGCGATCGCGGCGAGCGCGTGCGCGACACCGGCGGTCGGGCTGCCCGTCGCATCGATGATGATCTCGAGGCCGGGCGCCTCGATCAACGCAAAGGCATCGTCGAACAGCGCGACACCACCCGTTTTCATCACCCGCTCGAGGCTCGGTTGCGTCGCTTCGGGCGGGAAGCCCGCGCGCCTCAGCGCCTCGCCCGCGCGATTGAGGTTCAAATCGGCGATCCCCGCCACATGCAGGCCCGGCGTGCGCCGCGCCTGAGCGAGAAACATCGTGGCGAATTTGCCCGCGCCGATCAGGCCGACTCTAAGCGGCATTTCGCGTTCAGCCAGCAGACGATGGAGATTCATGACAAGAGCGGTTCTCTTTTTCTTCGTCATGGCCCGGCTTGACCGGGCCATCCAGTCCGTTACACCACAAAGACACAAAGACACCAAGCAACCGGTTCTTTGTGCCTTCGTGCCTTTGTGGTGAATTGCCCTTCGACGCTTGTGTGCGCATCACCATGGATGGCCCGGTCAAGCCGGGCCATGACAAATAGTTGGGAAACGACGCTTCACGCGGAAGCTAGCCGACCTAGAAATAAAACAGCTGCTCCTGCGATACGCCCTTATCGCCGAAGGTGATCAGCCCGGCGCCCACCACCTTGCCGACCTGCCATTTGCACCACGCCATGTTGCCATCGACCATGACATTGGTGATGTCCATCTTCTTGCCGGCCTTCTTCAGGCCATCGATATAGCCGGGCAGGTCCTTCTTGGTGATAACCTTGCCGTTTTGGTCGAGCAATTTGTAGTCCGCCGTCACATTGGCCGCGATGCCTGAGGCATCGAGCGCGCCGAAGGCTGTCGCATAACCACCGAGCTTATCGGATGCTGCCATTAGTCGCTCCCTTGGTTGGTTGGTTGGTCGAGCCGTAGGCCGACCACTTCTGATTGCTATGAATTTAGCCGTGTTTCACGCCGGCCTCTAGCCGCCTGATGGCCCCACCGCATAACGCCTCACGAAATCATCATTGATGGTGACGCCAAGGCCTGGGCGATCAGGGATCGTCATTTCGCCGTTCGCCACTTTGAACGGCTCCTGCGGCAATTCAAACAACAACGGATTGGCACCGAGTGAATATTCAAGAATGGTCGCGGCCGGCGATACGGCACTCACATGCAAGCCTGCCGCGAAATGCAGCGGCCCGCCCCAGAGATGCGGCGCGAGCCTGATCTGATGGGTTTGCGCTAAGGCGGCGATGCGCATGGTCTCGGTGATGCCGCCGCAGATCGCAGGGTCCGGCTGAAAAATATCGACCGCGCGCAAGGCCGCGAGCTCTTGAAAATCGAAGCGCGTGAACTCGCACTCACCCGCCGAAATCGGAATATCGGTCGAGGCGCGCACCTCGGCCATGCCGATTTTATTGTCGCCGGTCACCGGCTCCTCGAACCAAGCGAGCCGGCAATCGGCGACCTCGCGCGCGAAGCGCTTGGCCTCGGGCACGCTATAGGTTCCGTGCGCATCGGCCATGATATCGACTTGATCGCCAAGCGCCTTACGCGCCGCTTTAACCCGCCTCACCGAATCCGCGACCTCGCCATCGCCGGTGCCGACGCGCATCTTGACCGCCTTGAAGCCGCCGCGGTCGATATAGCTTTGGAGTTGCTCGCCGATCGTCTCGGCCGGTGCCCAACCGCCCGAAGCATAGGCCGGCAGCGTGGCGTGCGTCCGCCCACCCAGAAGCCGCCACACGGGCACGCCCAGCGCCTTGCCGTTCAAATCCCACAGCGCCATATCGATCGCGCCGATCGCGGCGATATGAATGCCACGCCGGCCGAGAATCGGGAAGCTGCGTCCACGCGCCAGCGCATAATGCGCGCGCGGGCCGTTATAGAGGAGCTCCCAAAGGCGCACGATGTCGCGCGCGTCCTCGCCAATAATCTGCGGGCCGAACTCGTCATTCACGATCGCGGCGACGCCGGCATTATTGCCCGAACTTGCAACCGACGCGCGGCCCTCGCCATGGCCGATCAACCCATCCTCGGTCTCGATCGTGATCAGCGTGGTGTCGAACGACGCGATCACGCCGAAATCGCTGCGATGCTGCCGCTCCTTCGGGATCGGCACATGAAGCCACACCGCCTTGACGGATTTAATACGCATGGGTGAGCGTCGCTGCATATTGGCCAGCCCCCTCACCCACCTCCCCTCGGGTTTGCACCCGAGGGTCGGCACCCTCTCCCACGAGGGGAGAGGGGCAGTTACTGGAATTAACTCGGCTAGCCCCCCTCTCCCCCTGCGGGAGAGGGAGGGACCCGGCGCGAAACGCTGGGAGGGTGAGGGGTACAGTCTCAATCACTCCGCCGCGTCCTTCCAACCCACTTCAGCGCGCAGACGCGGCATCAGCTCGGTCGCGATCAATTCCATGTGACGGCGCCACATTTGCTTCGGCACCCAATCATGATGCGACACGATCAGCGTCTCGAACGGGCCCGATTTGTCGCGAAACGCCGCGATCTTCTTCGCCACCGTCTTCGGGCTGCCGGCATGGACCATCGTCCGAATGCAGTATTCTTCCGTGACCTCATCATCCGGCATCGAGGGATCTATCTTCAACAGGCCGTGGAAGCCGCCGAATTTCATGATCGTCACGATGTAGTGGAAATACCACCAGAGCGCGTTCTTGGGCGTCTTCAAATAGGCTTCGGCCTCGGCATCGGTCTCGGTGATCAGGAGCGTTCGGCCGCAGCGCCATTTCGCGCCATCGGGCGTCTTGCCGATCTTCTTGCGCTCGTCGCAATAATCCGTCCAATGCCCGATCGCCACGTCATCGGGCACGAAATTGGCCGAGATGAAAGTCCAATCGCGCCGCGCGGCGAGACGCACGCTTGACGACTTCGGGCTCATCGCCGGAATCATCACCGGCGGATAAGGCTTTTGAAACGGCTTGCCCATGCCGCCGACGCCGATGTTCGGCAGCACATTGTCCTTGATCTCGAATTGCCAATGCTTGCCGTGCCATTTATAGGGCGGGTCATTGGCCCAGATGTAATGGATGCAGTCGATCGATTCCTCGACCATCTCCATGCGGTTTTTGTCCAGGAGCTTGAACATCTCGAAATCGGGCGGCGTCGCGCCGGGCCCGATGCCCATCATGAAGCGACCCTTCGCCATGTGATCGAATTGCGCGACCTGCCCGGCGACGATCGCCGGATGCTGATAGGCCAAACAAAGCACGCCGGTGCAGAGCTGGATGCGTTTGGTCTGCGGGATCAGCGCCGCCATCAGCATCAAGGGCGATTGAATGGGCTCGGAGGGCAGCGCGAAATGTTCGCCGAGCCACACCTCGTCGAAGCCGACCTCATCGGCGCACTTGATCACTTCCATGTCTTCGTTGAGGAGCGTGTGATAGCCGCGTTTGAAGTCGTGGATCGGGTGCATGAACATGCCGAGCTTCATCGGGCATCTCCCCTTTTCGCGAGTTTCTAGCTTGGCGCCTAAACCACCAATGAGCGTTGCGCACCCGGGCGCGATGGTCAAGCCAAGCGATGAAACGCGCCGGATGAAACGACATGCCGCATCGCACATTCACGTGCTGCGACGCATCAAATCGAACTCATACAAGGAATACAGCGCCGCCGCCGTCGCTTTTCCTTGACTCGGTCGGGTGCTTTAGGTGGAAATCAAACTTGGGGAATGGCGTGGCGGCCAAAACAACGAAACGAATAGCGGGTATCAGCCCGCTGGGCTGCCAGGCCAGGCGACGGATGGGGGAGCATGGCGACACTCCACCTCGAAGGACTCGTCAAGCGCTATGGTCAAATTAGCGCGCTGAACGGTGTTGACCTTGAGGTCGGGGATGGGGAATTTTTTGCGCTGCTCGGGCCCTCGGCCGCCGGCAAGACCACCACGCTGCGTGCCATCGCCGGGCTCGAGAAGCTCGATGCCGGGCGTATATATCTCGATGGCGAGGACATCACCGAGGTGCCCGTCAGGCGCCGCAACATGGCGATGGTGTTCCAAAGCTTCGCCCTTTATCCGCATTTATCGACCTACAACAACTTGGCCTACCCCTTGCGCGAGGCCGGCCTTTCGCGCCGCGAGATCGCCAAACGCGTGCAGGAAGCCGCGGAACTTCTTCGCATCAAGCACACGTTGAAGCGCAAACCCGCCTCGCTTTCGGGCGGCGAGCAGCAACGCCTTGCCATCGGCCGCGCGATCATCCGCCAACCTCGGCTCTTTTTGTTGGATGAACCGCTAACCAACCTCGACGCCAAATTGCGTCATGCCATGCGTGCTGAATTCAAGCGGCTGCATCGCGAGCTTGGCGCCACCATGATCTTCGCGACACCCGATCAACTCGAGGCGCTCTCGATGGGTCAGCGCATCGCGATCCTCCGCGACGGGCAGATCGTGCAAACCGGTACGGCGGATGAGCTTTATCTCGGCCCGTGCGATGAGTTCGTCGCGCAATTGGTCGGCGATCCGCCGATGAATCTGGTCGCAGGCACGCTCCGGCGCGATGCGCGCGGCGCGCGCCTCGAACTGCCCTTCGCCGCGATCGACACCGCGGCCTTGCACAATAGGCTTGAGAGTTTTCAACCGGGGACCGAGTTCCTGCTTGGCATTCGCCCGCATGATTTGCGGCTCGCCGGCGATGACCGGCGCGGGCTCATGTTCAATGCCAAAATTCGTCTCGCCGAGCCGCAGGGCGATATCACCATCCTCGATCTGGAAGCCAATGGCGCCGCGCTTCGCCTTGTCGTGGCCGAAATCGAGGGCGCCAAGCGTAACCCGGGCGAGACCATCGGCCTCGCTTTCGAACCGGCCCGCACACGATTGTTTATGAAGGAATCGGGTCTCGCGCTTGGTTGATCTCACAGCCGAGCGCGCGGCACGAACGACGACGGAACTAGGCTAGCGTTGAATCACGCAAGAGGGAGAGGCAAATGTCTTATGTGAGGAAACTAAAAACTGCCATCGTGGGTGGCGCGCTCGTCGCGGCACTCTGCGGCAGCTTCGGCGGCATGGCCGCGGCCGAAGACATTACGATCAACATGGCGGCGCCCGATTGGCCGCCAACGCGCATCATGCAGGATCTCGCCAACAAGGAATACAAGGCGAAGAGCGGCAACAATGTGAAGGTCGTGCTCGATTTCATTCCGTGGCCCGATTATTACACCCGCCTCGCCGCCTCGCTCACCTCGGGTGAGAAAAAATACAACATGGCGGTGTCGGATTCGCAGTGGCTCGGCGCCTTCGTCGAAGGCGGCTATTATTTGAAGATCAACGACATTATCGACAAGGACCCCGAGTTGCAGGCGATCTTCAAGGACCTGCACCCCAATCTGGTGGCCGCTTATTCGACCTATCCGCACAAGTCGAAAAATTACTACGGCTTCCCGCAAATGCCCGACGTGCTGGTCAATTATTATCGCAAGGACATCTTCTGCAATGACGACGAGCAGAAGGCGTTCAAGGAGAAGATGGGCTACAAACTGCCCTGCACGCCCGAGGAGATGAACGAAGTCGATTGGAAGATGTGGGAGGATTTCGGCAAATTCTTCCGCCGCGCCAAGGGCGACAAACTCGCCGGCCAAACTCTCGATGACGATTTCTACGGCATCGCCTACCAGGCCGGTAAGGGCTACGACTTCTCGAGCATGCAGATCAACGGCTTCCTCTGGCAACAGGGCGCCGATATTTGGGACGAAACCAAGGCGCCCAAGGCTCAGGCGCTCGGCGTTGTCAATTCGGACGCCGCGGTAAAGGCGCTCGAGCATTATCTGTCGTTGCTGCAATATTCGCCGCCGGTCGCCAAGACCGGCACGATGGACATCTTCAAGACAGACGAATTGTTCCGCGAAGGCAAGCTCGCCGCCCATATCGAGTGGATCGGCTTCGCCGAGACGACGATCAACAAGGAAATGTCGAAAGTCGCCGACAAGACCGGCTTTGCCAAAATGCCCGGCACCAAAGGCGCCGACGGCAAGATGTCGCGTTGGTCCAATATCGGTGGCCAACCGTTCATCCTGACCACCTGGACCGAAGGAGCGACGCAAACAGAGGCGATCGAGTTCGTGAAGTGGTGGCTCTCGACACCGGTGCAAACCAAATTTGCCCAAGCCGGTGGCCAAAGTGGTCTCAAGAGCGTGTTCTCAAGCGCCGAATACAATTCGTACCGGCCGTGGAACCACGCTTTCGGGCCGAGCCTCGATTGGCAGAAGGACGTTTGGCATATCCCTGAGTTCTTCGAGCTTCTGGTGCAACAGCAAGAAGAGTTCGACAAGGCGATCACTGGCCAGCAGAACGCCAAGCAGGCGCTCGACAACATCGCGGCGTTCCAAGACAAGACGCTGCGTGAAGCCGGTCAAATAAAATAGTCGACGGAACGGCAGGGGAGAGCGAGGGCGGCCGCCCACGGGCCGCCCTCGCAGTACCGTCATCACCATGATCGGTTGTTGTTTGTCATGAGTGCGATCGCGACGACGAAGCCAAACATCATCGAGCGCTTTTTCGCGCGCCATCGCGGGCCGCTCTTGGTGTCGCCCGCGATCCTCGTGCTCGTGGCGATGAATATCTTTCCGTTGTTCTGGTCGTTCGGCTTGAGTTTTTACAAATACCGAGCCAACCGACAGGCCGAGCCGGTCTTCGTTTGGTTCGACAATTACATCAAAATTCTCTCCGACCCCGTGGTGTGGTCGCGCTTCCAAACCACCGCGATCTTCGTGGCCGTCAGCGTTTTGCTCCAACTCATCGTGGGCTTCTTGCTGGCGGTTTTGTTCGAAAAGCAATTTCCCGGCCGGCGCGTGCTGCTCATGCTCGTGCTAACCCCGATGATGCTGTCCTTTGTCGCGGTCGGCGCCTTTTTCCGCTATTATTACGAACCGACCTTCGGCCTACTTTCGCAAGCCATTAAGGCGATCACGGGCGAGCCCTTCATCGTGCTGCAATCGCCGATCGGCGCGATCGGCGCGATCATTTTCGCCGATGTGTGGATGTGGTCGCCCTTCGTGATGCTGTTGGTGCTGGCGGGCCTCGTCAGCGTGCCGAAGCATCTTTACGAAGCGGCCGAGATCGACCGCGTGTCGTGGTGGCGGCGCTTTCGCACCATCACCTTCCCTTATATTCGCGGTCTCTTGCTGCTCGCCGTGCTGTTCCGCACCATCGAAACCTTCAAACTGTTCGACGCGGTATTCCTAATCACCGAGGGTGGGCCCGGCACCTCAACCGAAACCATCGCGGTCTATGTCTATCGCGTCGCGTTCCAATATTTCCGAACGAGTGAGTCGGCCGCGCTCGGCTATATCCTTCTGTTCGTCGTCGTGGTGCTGACCAATCTCTATCTCTTCTTCGTGCAACGCCGCGCGAAGGAGACGTAGCGATGAAAGAATACGTCCAAATCTCCATTGCGCCTCGACGCCCGGCTCCCATTCACGTCATTGCCGGGCTTGACCCGGCAATCCAGTCGTAGGTCATGCGCGTCGCTCCAAATCCGCCTGGATGCCCGGGTCTCCGCCCGGGCATGACGGAAAGCGGCGGCGTGCAACGCCGCGCGAAGGAGACATAGCGATGCCCCGGTCAAGCCCTGCGGGATTCACACTTCTCCCGCGCCGTGCGCCGACGCACCCCCCTCTCCCGCAAGCGCAGGAAAATCGAGTCTGGGCGAGGCCTATTGGCCCCCGCTCCGGTTCCCTCTCCGCCCTTGGGGGCGGAGAGGGTCAGGGTGAGGTGGGGGCTGGTTCCGGCTCGCCACGACGGCTTGCAGGGCCTCCGTCGGATTGCATCGGACTTCGGTGGTCCACGGCGTCGATCCCCACCTCACCCGGCGCGCTCACGCGCACCACCCTCGCCGCCCCGCTGGCGGAGAGGGGAACGAGCCTGATCATAGATAAGCGCGCATTCCATAGAATTAGCCCGGCAATGACGATCAAGAAAGAGCACGCCGCGCGGAGGCGCGCCTCGTGATGCGCTTTCGCCGCAAACGCGAAATCGGCCGCGCCGGCCTCAGGCGGAGCCTGGTCGCGACGATCATCAGCCTGATCTATTTCTTCCCCGTGCTCTGGATCATCCTGACCGCGTTCAAGACGCACAATGACGCGCTGGCCGTGCCGCCGATTTTCTTCTTCGAGCCGACGCTCGAGAACTTCGTCAATGTGTTCTCGCGTGCCTATACCAAAACTTCGGAAGCGGTTGACACCGGCTTCGCGTTGTTTTTCTTCAACTCGATCTTCACCGCCGGCACGTCAGTGGTCTTGGCCCTCATCATCGGCACGGTCGCCGCCTATGGCTTTTCGCGTTTTCCGCTGAAGGGCAATGACACCTATATGTTCATCATCCTGACCACCCGGATGCTGCCGCCGATCATCGTGATCATCCCGATCTTCCTGATGTTTCGCGTCACCGGTTTTTCGGGCACCTATCATGGACTGATTCTGCTTTATGCCGCGTTCAACCTGCCGTTCACGATCTGGATGATGAAAAGCTTTTTCGACGAATTGCCGCGCGACATTGAAGATGCCGCGCGCATGGACGGTTCGTCGGAATGGCGCGTCTTTTTCCGCGTGTGCCTGCCGCAGGTGAAAGCCGGTATCGCCGCGACCGCGGTGTTTGGCCTGATCCTCACTTGGAACGAGTTTCTGTTCTCGCTGCTGCTCTCGGGTGTCAACACGCGCACCGTGCCGGTTGCTATGGCGCAGACCATCGGCGGCGATATCGGGGTGCGCTGGGGCCTTTTGGCCGCGATCGAAACGCTTTTCCTCATACCCGTCGTGTTGGTGACGTTCCTGTTGCAGAACCAGTTCCTGCGCGGCGTCACCTTCGGCACGATCAAGCGCTAGCGCCATGGCTGAGATCGAACTCAGGGGCGTGACCAAACGTTTCGGCAAGATGATCGCCGTCAACGCGATCGACCTCGATGTCGAGGCCGGCGAGGTGATGTGCCTCCTTGGGCCCTCAGGCTGCGGCAAGACGACGACGCTCCGCATGATCGCCGGGCTCGAATGGGCGAGCACAGGCGATATCACCATCGCGGGACGACGGGTCAACGAGCTCAGGCCGGCCGAGCGCGACATCGCCATGGTGTTTCAGTTTTACGCGCTCTATCCGAGCCTGACGGTCGCCGAGAACCTCGCCTACCCGCTTCATGTCGAGAAGCCGACCCGCGAGCAGATCGAGATGCGCGTGCAACGCATCGCCAAGCTTTTGGAGCTCGAGCATGTGCTCGACCGCCTGCCCGGCCGCTTGGCCGAGGGCGAGAAACAGCGTGTCGCGGTCGGCCGCGCCGTCATCCGCGACCCCACCTGTTTTCTGTTCGACGAACCCCTGAGCCGGCTCGATATCGTGCTCCGCCAGGAAATGCGCGGCCAGATTAAAACGCTGCTCTCGGGGCTCAAGCGCGCGAGCGTGATCGTCACGCACGATCAGATCGAAGCGCTCACCATCGGCGATCGCATCGCGGTGATGCGCGATGGCGTGATCGAGCAGGTCGCCACACCGCATGATATTTTCGCGAGCCCCGCCAATATCTTTGTCGCGGGGTTCATCGGCACGCCGCAAATGAATTTGATCGAGGGCACGCGGCGCGAAAACATCGGCGCGCGCCTCACGATCGACGCGCTCGACCAACACATCGGCCTGCCGATCGATGGCACCGCCCGCGCGCTTCCTGCAATTGGCGAGCGGCTCACCATCGGCATTCGCCCGCGCGCGTTCGAGCCGGTCAACGACGCCGGCCCCGACGCGATTTCCGGCACGATCGATGTAATCGAGCCCATGGGTGCCGAAACTCTTCTACACCTGAATATCGGCCTGCATGATTTGCGTGTGGTGTTGCCGCGGGGCGGCGGCTTCAGGCCGGGCGCGCCGCTTCATGCTCGCCCGCTCGAGGGTCAAGTGCTGGTGTTCGGCGCCGACGGGCGGCGGCTTCCGCTATGAAGGCGCGTCTCAACCGCAACCCGATGACGCCTCGCACGGCGTGGCGGGTCACGTGGGGCCTCATCGGCTTTTGCCTGGTTGCCCTTGTCTTGGTGTTTCAGCCCTTCTGGCTGCCGCTCTATAGCGCGGGCTGCATCATGGTCGTGATCGGCGGCCTGATCTTCAATCTGATGCCGTTCGCGAACACGCAAAACTCGGTCTATCGCTTGGTCAAGGTCCTGGCGATCGTGCTAGCGATTCTGGTGGTCGCGGTCTTGGCCGCGATCGGCTTCGTCGAGATCGCACTATAGATACCGAATCGCCAACCAACTTATTCCAAGCCTCGACGAGCCTTACTCATCACGCTCCACGAGCGCGTGGCGCTCATCGCGCTTTGCAAGCGCGTGGGACACGCGCGCCCGGCGCCTGAGGGCGTCGCGATGATCGGTCTCGATCATCGCGACTTGGTATTAGGCCGCCTTGGCCTTGAAAATCGACTGCCGTGCCGGCTTGGCCCGATCCAGCGGGAGGGTAACCTCGACCGTCGTACCCTCCCCGAAGGTCGAGTTGACAATCAAATTACCGCCAAGCGCCTCGGCAAATGTTTTCGATAGCGGCAGGCCGAGCCCGGCGCCTTCATGCTCGCGTGATAGCGTTTGATCGACCTGACCGAAGGGCGCCAGCGCCGCCGGAATATCCATCTCGCGAATACCGATCCCATTGTCCTTGACGGTCAGACGCACGTTCTCGCGC
Source organism: Alphaproteobacteria bacterium (assembly GCA_009691045.1). Classification (GTDB taxonomy): domain Bacteria; phylum Pseudomonadota; class Alphaproteobacteria; order UBA828; family UBA828; genus SHWC01. The sequence continues at coordinate 22,054 of SHWC01000035.1, forward strand.
TCAACGAGGCGCTCGAAAAGCAAATCAGCGAGCAAAGCGTGGCCTGGCATAACCCGCAATCGGGCAATCGCGGTAGCGTCACCCCAATCCGCACGTTCAAGAGCGCAACCGGCGAATGGTGTCGCGAATATGCTTATGACGTCCCAGCCGCGAGCGGGACTGAAACGCTCCACGCGGTCGCCTGCCGCGCGCCCGAAGGCCGGTGGCAAAACCGCGTGCCGGCGTTGGTGGAGAGTTAGACCACCGGCGTCATGCCGCCATCGACATTGATCGCAGTGCCGGTGATGTAAGAACCGGCATCGGAGCACAAAAAGCACGCGATATTGGCGAACTCGGCCGCCGTGCCGACGCGCCCCATCGGCACCTTGTCCAAGGCGAGCTTGCCCAGAAAATCGTCATAGGACTGATTTTCCTTTTGTTGGGCGTGACGGCGCACCCATTGATCGCTCTCGATCAAGCCAACCAACAAGGCATTCACCAACACATTATGCGGCGCGTATTCGCTGGCGAGCATTTTGGTCAGCGCCATGCCGGCCGCGCGCGATACGCTGGTCGGCGCGCTATTGGCGCTCGGCGCCTTGGCCAATGAATTGAGCACATTGATAATGCGCCCCCAGCGCCGCGCCTTCATACCCGGCAGAGCCAGCCGGCAAAGCCGGATCGCGGCGAATAATTTGAGCTCGAGATCGGCCTGCCACTCGGCATCGCTCACATTTTCAAACGGTTTGGCGGCCGCGATGCCCGCGTTATTGACCACGATATCGACTTGGCTCAACTCAGCGTTGATCTTCGCCCATGTGGTGGCAATCGACGCCGCGTTCGAAACATCGCACACATAGCCGCGCGCTTTGCCACCCTCGGCCTTGATCGCGGCGACCGCCTCATCCAACACATCGGCGCGGCGCGCGAGCATCGCGACCGTCGCCCCCGACGACGCGAAGGCCGACGCCATGGCATAGCCCAAGCCCTTGCTCGCGCCCGTGATCAGCGCGACGCGGCCATCCATCCGACAATCCATGAGGGCTCCTGTAGCACACCAAACTAGCCGGCACGCAAAACGAGGCGAGAGTGCTGAACTTTCGAACC
>SHWC01000036.1 GCA_009691045.1 Alphaproteobacteria bacterium
AGTTCGGAGAGATAGGGTTGCGACAGCCCGACGCGCCCGGCGAGCTCGACCAGTGTCAGGCCGCGCGCTTTGCGCCAGGCGCGGAGCACACTCATACCCTTGAGTTCGGCTTCGATCACTTCAAGTGGGATCAACTCTTCCGGCTTAAGGCGAGCTATGAGGGCGCGCGCCTCGGCAAGATCGAGCCGATCCTCCAGCGCGTCGCGCATCGTCTCGAAATCGTCGAACGGCAGTACGACCTCGTCAGGCGTTTTGCCGCGCGGGCCTTTTAGCCCAGCCGCGATGCTGTAGCGCGCGACGACGCGCACCTTGCCGGGCGTCGCGCGGGCGGTGCGGGCGGTGTGTCGGGTCATCGGTATATCTCTCGTCTGTGGCCAATTTTCAGAACGGTCAGGGTTGTCTCGTCAAGCGTGAAGATGGCTCGCCAGTCGCCATGTCGCGCACGGAACAGACCGTCGCCGAAATCTTTGACATTCGGGTGGCGGCGCGACCTAAGCCTCACCGGGTCGGCGGCGATGGCTTTCAGCCGCGCGATCAAGGCCTCGGCATCGCGGTTCGGCAACGAGCGCAGGCCTTTCCGAGCGACCGGGCTGAACACGACGTTCATGGCAATATTATCGCTATTAGCGATATTTTTGTCAAGCCGAGAAATCGCTGGAAGCGATGTTTCGAACCGGAGCGGCGGCGCGGAAGACGCAAACGCATGCGTTTGCGGGAATGGTGGGGTGACCCCAAAGCGCGCGCCGCGCGCTCAGTGCGGCCCTCCCTCCAAGCCTCCCCGCCCCAAACTACCCCGCCGCGGTTTTTCCGCGTTTCCGCGCAAGCCCTCAGGGCTCCCCGCGCAATTGGCTAGCCATTTTCCCCGTCGGGAAAGATTGTTTCCCCGTCATTGAATCGCGCTCTCCCCTGGCCTAATCTCTCGGCGCTCGTGGCGCCTGGTCACGGCTTGGCTCGCGCCGCGTGCCCCTGCACGCGTTCTTTGTATGAGTTTCAGTCGTGCCGCCGCCCTCACATGACAGAAAAAGAATCGCAGCCAGGAGAATGCCGCATGACGAAGGACCTCGCGAAAATCGCGCGTGACAAGAAGATCAAATATTTCCTGGTCAGCTTCGTCGATTTATTTGGCGTTTTGCGCGCCAAGCTGGCGCCCGCCGCCGCGATCGAAGGCATGCAGAAAGATGGCGCCGGCTTCGCCGCCTTTGCCGCTCATCTCGATTCGACGCCGGCCGATCCCGACATGCTGGTGCTCCCCGATGCCGACACGCTCACCATTTTGCCGTGGAAGCCCGAGGTCGCCTGGCTCACCGGCGATCCCTATATGGGTGGCAAGCCGCTCGAGCAGGCGCCGCGCTGGATGTTGAAGCGCCAAATCGAAAAAGCCGCGAAGCTCGGCTACACGGTCAAGACCGGCGTCGAGGCCGAATATTTCCTGATCAATCCTGATGGCTCGGGCATCGCCGATGCGCTCGATACCGCATCCAAGCCTTGCTACGACCAAAGCGCGCTGATGCGCCGCTATGACGTGGTCGCCGAAATTTGCGACGCCATGTTGGGCTTCGGCTGGGAGCCCTATCAAAACGATCATGAGGACGCCAATGGCCAGTTCGAAATGAACTGGAAATACGCCGAAGCCATGCTCACCGCCGATCGCCACGTCTTTTTCAAATACATGACCAAGGCGGTGGCCGAGAAACATGGTCTGCGCGCCACCTTCATGCCGAAGCCGTTCATGAACCTCACTGGCAGCGGCTGCCACGCCCACGTCTCGGTCTGGAACAAGGATGGTTCGAAGAATCTGTTTCACGACGCCAAGGGCGAGCTCGGCCTGTCGGGTCTGGCCTATGCCTTCCTCGGCGGCGTGGTGCACAACGCCGCCTCGCTCTGCTCGATGTGGAACCCGACCATCAACAGCTATAAGCGCATCAACGCGCCGCGCACCATTTCGGGCGCCTCCTGGTCGCCCAATACCATCACCTATGGCGGCAATAATCGCACCCACATGGTACGCATCCCCGGTCCCGGCCGCTTCGAATTGCGCCTGATGGATGGCGCCGCCAATCCCTATTTGATTCAGGCCGGCATCATCGCGGCCGGTCTCGATGGCGTGCAAAACAAGCGCGACCCCGGCGAGCGGCTCGACATCGACATGTACACCGATGGCCATAAGGTGAAGAAGGCGCGTAAGCTGCCGCTCAATCTCTTGGATGCGATTCGCTTAACCGATAACAGCGACGTGTTGCGCAAGGCCTTCGGCGATGCGATCATCGATTCCTACATCAAACTCAAAATGCGCGAGTGGGACGAGTATTGTGCGCACCTCACCCAGTGGGAGCGCGACCGCTCGCTCGATTGCTGAGTGGGCGTGAGGTAATGAAGAACGGATGTTGATGCAGCGGACTTCGATGGCGAAATCGGCGGAGTTTCACCTCTCCCCTTGTGGGAGAGGTCTCCGCGCAGCGGCGGGTGAGGGGTCTAGAGAAAACCATCCTCGGTCAATCGGCGAATCGAACGGCCGCATCCCCCTCACCCTCCCGTCGCTACGCGTCGTGCGCTCCCGCGCACGCCAAGCGTGCGACGGGCCCCTCCCTCTCCCGCGAGGGGAGAGGGGTTTTTCGCGCGGGGCATAGCTATGGCCTTCGGTCTCATTAAATACGGTCTGTCGCCGAGCTATCCGGGCAAGCGATTTCTCAGCCGCCAGCCCGAGCTGAAATCATCCTATGACGTGGTGATCATCGGCGGCGGCGGGCATGGTCTCGCCTGCGCCTATTATCTCGCCAAGAACCACGGCGTGAAGAACGTCGCGGTGTTCGAGAAGGGCTATATCGGCGGCGGCAATACCGGGCGCAATACGGCGATCATCCGCTCGAATTATCTGACGCCCGAAGGCGTCGCGTTCTATGACGAATCGGTGCGCCTGTTTCAGGGCCTCTCGGAAGATCTCGATTTCAACATCCTTTATTCCGAGCGGGGCCACTTCACGCTCGCGCACACCGACGCCGCGATGCGCACCTCGCGCTGGCGCGCCGAAGTGAACAAGCACCTCGGTGTTAATTCCGAGGTGGTCGATCGCGAAGATTTGAAACGCCTCGTGCCCACTCTCAATCTCTCGGAAGACGTACGCTATCCCATTCTCGGCGCGCTCTATCATCCGCCGGGCGCCATCGCGCGCCACGATGCGGTGGCTTGGGGCTATGCCGGCCGCGCCGCCGAAATGGGCATCGAGATCCACCAGGGAACCGAGGTCACCGGGCTCGAGATCGAGAACGGCGCGATCACCGGCGTCGTGACCAATCGCGGCCGCGTCGGCTGCGGCAAGGCGATGCAGGCGGTCGCCGGCTTGAGCGGCGTGATGGCGAAAATGGCGGGCTTCAAACTGCCGATCAAAACTGTGCCGCTGCAAGCCTGCGTCTCGATGCCCTTGAAACCCTTTCTCGACCCGATCATCGTCTCGGGCTCGTTGCACGTTTATATTTCGCAAGGCTCGCGCGGCGAGCTTGTCATGGGCGGCTCGACCGATCCCTATCCGCGTTATCAAACCAAATCGACGCTCGATTTCATCGAAGGCCTGATGGCGCATATTCTGGAGCTCTTCCCCTTCCTCGCCGACGTGCCGATCCTGCGCCAATGGGCCGGCATGACCGACATGACGCCCGATTTCTCGCCCGTGATGGGCGAAACGCCGGTGAAAAATTACTACATCGATTCCGGCTGGGGCACCTGGGGCTTCAAGGCGACGCCGGTGTGCGGCAAGCGCATGGCCGAAACGATCGCAACTGGCCAGGTCCCGGCCCTATTGCAACCCTTCCGCCTGTCGCGCTTCGAGGAATATAGCCTCGTCGGCGAAAAGGGCGCGGCCTCGGTCGGTCATTGAGCGCGCCATGAAGATCATCAATTGCCCCTTGAACGGCCCCCGCAACGCGCAGGAATTCGTCCATGGCGGCGAGTTCGTGGCGATGCCCGATCCACACCGCACGTCGGATTCCGATTGGGCCGGGTTCGTGTTTCTCGAAAACAACACGGCCGGCGTGGTGCGCGAATGGTGGTGCCATGTGCCGACCGCCTATTGGTTCATTGCCGAGCGCGACACGATAAAGGACGAATTCATCCGCACCTTCGACCCGAGCGAGATTTTCCGCGAGCGGGTCGAGTTCACGCGGCCTGAAGCGACAAAATCATGACGCGCATGACCAGCCGTTTGGCCGAACCGTTTGGCAGTTTGATCGATCGCGCGAAGCCGATCACCTTCAGCTTCGAAGGTCGCTCGGTTCAAGGCTTCGCGGGCGACACGATCGCGAGCGCGTTGCTCGCCAGCAATATCACCATGATCTCGCGCTCGTTCAAATATCACCGTCCGCGCGGGCCGATGACCATGGCCGGGCAAGACGGCAATACGCTGGTTCAGATCGGGCCCGAGCCCAATCGCTTGGCCGATCGCGTGGCGATCAAGGAGGGCCTCGTGGTGAAGGGCCTCAATTATTGGGGCTCGCTTGAGCGCGATTATTTCGCGCTCCTTGGCTTGTTCGATCGCTTCCTGCCGGTCGGCTTCTACTACAAGGCGTTCTATAAGCCGCGTTGGCTCTGGCCGTTTTGGGAAGCGGTGATCCGCCGCGTGGCGGGCCTCGGCAAGGTCGACGTGCACGCGCATCACGGCTATTTCGATAAGGAATATCTGTTTTGCGACGTGCTGGTGGTGGGCGGTGGCCCGGCCGGATTGGAAGCGGCCCTGAAAGCTGCCGAGACCGCGGGCGAGGTTATTCTTGTCGATGAAAACGCCTCACTCGGCGGCTCGCTCAATTATGCGCGCTTCGATGAAGTGGGCGCGCGCGCGCGGGTCGAGCGCGATCGCCTGATCGCCGCGCTTGATGCACGCCCGAACATTCGGGTGATGACCGACACGGTGTGCAACGGCGCCTATGCCGACAATTGGTATCCGCTGGTCAAAGCCAATCGGCTTTATAAATTACGCGCCAAGACCGCGGTGTTCGCCACCGGGTCTTATGAGCAGCCACTCACATTCCGCAATAATGATTTGCCTGGCGTCATGCTTGGCTCGGCCGCGCAACGGCTGATCAAGCTTTATGCCGTGAGGCCCGGGCAACGCGCGGTCGTGGTTGCCGCCAATGACGATGCCTATGGCGTCGCGCTCGATCTCCTAGATGCCGGCGTCGAGGTTGCGTGCGTGACCGATTTACGGGCTGATCCGCCGCCCGCACCCTTGAGCGCGGCGTTGCTGAAACGCCATGTGCCGGTGATCGCGGGCGTCACGGTCTATGAGGCCGAGGCCAGCGCGGGCGGTCGGGGCGTCTGCGCGGTGCGTCTTGCCAAAGTGACCAGCGAAGGCATCGCGCAAATCATGGGCGATCGTTTCGTTTGCGATCTGATCGCGGTCTCGACCGGCTATGCGCCGACGTCGCCGCTGATCTCCCAGGCTGGCGGCACGTTCGGCTATGACGAGGCGTCCGCCATGTTGGCGATTCGCTCGCTGCCGGCGGATGTGGTCGCGGCAGGCTCGGTCAATGGCGCCTATGCGCTCGATGCCGCGCTTGAAGATGGTCGGCATGCGGGTTGGCAGGCGATGCGGAGCCAGCGTCTGGCCGCCGGCGATGAGCCGCGCCTTAGCGCCGAGAAGGGCGCGCGCGGCATCACCTGGCCGTTTCCGATTTTCAGCCATCCGCGCGGCAAGAACTTCGTCGATTTCGACGAGGATATCTCGGTCAAGGATTTTGAGCACGCCATGCTCGAAGGCTTTGAGCATGTCGAGCTCTTGAAGCGCTTCACGACCAACGGCATGGGCCCGTCCCAGGGCCGCGCCTCGTCCATGCCAGCGATCAGGCTCGCCGCGCGCCACGCCAAGCGCACGATCGACGAGACCGGCACCACGACCTCGCGCCCGCCCGTGACGCAGGTGAAGATCGGCCATCTCGCCGGACGCAGCTTCGATCCGGTGCGCTATACCGCCATGCATTTTCGCCATCTCGAAGCTGGCGCGCGCATGATGTCGGCCGGGCTTTGGCTGCGCCCCGAGTTTTATGGCGACCCGAAACAGCGCGCCGCACTGATCACGGCCGAAGCCAAGAACGTGCGCGAGAATGTCGGGCTCATCGACGTCTCGACACTTGGCGGCCTCGATGTGCGCGGGCCGGATGCCGCCGAGTTCCTCAACCGTATGTACACTTTTGCTTATGCCAAGCAGCCAATTGGCCGCTCGCGTTATGTGTTGATGACCGATCAGGCTGGCGTGATCATCGACGATGGCGTGGCCTGCCGCTTCCACAATGATTGGTTCTACGTCACCGCGACCACCTCGGGCGTCGATGCGGTCTATCGCTCGATGCTTTGGTACAACGCGCAATGGCGCCTCAAGGTCGACATCACCAATGTCACCGCGGCCTATGCCGGCGTCAATTTGGCCGGGCCCAATGCGCGCAAGGTGCTCGAAAAACTTTGCAAGGATGCCGATCTTTCGAAAGACGCCTTCCCCTATATGGGCGTGCGCGAGGCGACCGTCGCCGGCATCAAGGCGCTTCTGCTCCGTGTCGGGTTCGTGGGCGAACTCGGCTATGAGATTCACGTGCCGGCGAGCCGGGGCGAGGCGCTGTGGGATGCGCTGATGATCGCGGGCAAGGAGTTCGGCATTCGCGCCTTCGGCGTTGAAGCGCAGCGCGTGCTCAGGCTCGAGAAGGGCCACATCATCGTGAGCCAGGATACCGATGGCCTGACCACGCCGTGGGAGGCCGACATGGCCTGGGCGATCGCCAAGACCAAACCGTTTTTTGTCGGCCAACGCTCGCTTGAGATTCAGGCCAAGCAAAAATTCGCGCGCAAGCTCGTGGGTTTTGAAATCACCGACCGGGCGCAAGCCGTACCCAAAGAATGCCACCTCGTGATCCGCGGCACCGAGATCACCGGGCGCGTCACCTCGATCGCGGATTCGACCTCGCTCGGAAAAATCATCGGCATGGCCTATGTCGCAGCCGATCAGTCCGAACCCGGCACCACGATCGACATTCGTGTCGATGGCGGCGCCATGGTGAAGGCGACGGTCGTAAAAATGCCGTTCTACGATCCTGATGCCGCGCGCCAGGAGCTTTGAGCATGTTGAACCCGAGCGTCGTACCGGCCCGTAGTTTCCTCTATCGCGAACTGCAAAAGCGCGGCGCGGCGCTTGGCGAGGTCAATGGCTATGGCTGTGCCATGCGGATCGGCTCCGACGCCGCCGCCGAGGATGCGCAAGCGCGCTCGCTCGGCTTGTGCGATCTGACGCCGCTCAAACGCATCGGCTTCAAAGGCTGGGCCACCGCGGAATGGCTGATCGGGCAGGGCGCCACGCTTGAAGACGCGCCCAACCGGGTCTATCCGCAAGATGACGGCGCGCGCATCGCGCGGCTCTCCAAGGGCGAGTTCGTCATTTTGGGCGATCTTCATCTCCGCTCGACTCTGCCCGATCGTCTCGGCATCGCTTGGTCGATCAACAATGCGAGCGGCTGCTTCCGCGTGCCGCGCGAGGATGCCAGCGCCTGGCTTTGCCTGAGCGGCGAGCACGCCGGCGCGATGTTTGCCAAGGTCTGCGGCATTGATATGCGCCCGCAACACTTCGCCAACAACCAGATCGCGCAAACCTCGCTCGCGCGCATGAACGCCATCATCATGCGAAACGATCGCGGCGCGACGCTCGCCTTCGACCTCGTGTTCGACCTCGCCTCGGCGGTTTATTTGTGGAATGCACTGTTGGACGCGATGACCGAGTTCGACGGCAAACCGGTCGGCCTCGAGGCGGTGAGGGGGCTGGGCTAGAACCGCACGTGCAAACTTCACCTCTCCCCTTGAGGGCGGAAGCGCGCAAGCGCTTTCGGTCGCCGCGTAGCGGCGGGTGAGGGGACTCAAAGAAAGTCGCTAACCCGCTTTCAAATTTTTCTTCGGCCTACCCCCTGACCCCCCTCGCTTCGCTCGCCCCTCTTCCACGAGGGGAGAGGGGTTTTCGCGAGATGCCGATTTCGCTAGGACCAGGCTCAGGCTAGAGTGGAGATCGCCATCTTCGAGGGAGGACCGCCGCCATGAAACAAGACGCCACGATTGCCGGGCTGGATGCCACGTTCAAGGATTGGACGCGCGCGCTCAAAGAGGGCGATCTCAACGCGTTCTATGCCTATTTCGACGAAAATTCCGAAACGCTCGATGAGGACTTTCCCTGGCGCATGACCAAGGCGGAGTTCATCGACCACATCACCTTTCACACCAAAGGCCTGTGGGAGGGCTTCGAATGGATCCCGCGCGAGATCGCGGTCAAGGTCTGGGGCACGACCGGCCATGTCAGCGGCTTTTCGACCTTCCGCGGCAAACCGCGCGATGCCGGCTTTCGCCAGCGCTTCATGGGCTTCACGACGAGCTGGTATCACGCCAATGGCGGCTGGCATTTGATTTGCTGGCACCAAAGCCCACTTCTGGGGCGCATCGAAGGCGCCTCACCCAGCTGAATTTGTTGGTCGTTAATACCAAGTCTCGATCGCGATCGAGACTTGGCCGGCGCGACCGCGCCGCGCCGCTTTGGCGGCGAAAGCCAAGCGCGCGTGACGCGCGCGCCCGGCGACTGAGGGCGTCTTGATGATCGAAATCGATCATCAAGACGAAGACTAAACAGGGAGCACAGCGATGCCCGGCAAGAAACTCAATTGGGGTGTGGTCTTCACCGGCGAGAATTTATCGCTCGACGATATCCTTCGTTATGCACGGCTCGCCGAAGACGCCGGCGCGGAAAGCCTGTGGTCGACCGAGCTTGGCCGCGATGCGTTTGTGCCCTTGGCCGCGATCGCGAGCGTGGCGAAAAAAGTGCGCGTCGGCACGGCGGTCGCCACCTTCGCGCGCCCGCCCATGCATACCGAGACCGCGGCCATGGCGATGGCCGAATTCACCAAGAATAATTTCGTGCTTGGGCTCGGCACCGCGCCGCCGGCCTGGAACGAGAATTGGCATGGCCTCCCGGTGCAAAAGCCGGTCGCCCGCATGCGCGATTATGTCCAGTGCATCCGCAAAATGTGGACCGCCTCGATCACCAACCCGATCGACTATGACGGCGAGATCATTCATGTGAAGGGCTATCACCGTTTCATCCCGGCGGCCTATCCGAGCGTGCCCATCTATCTGGCCGCGGTGCAGACCAACATGCTCCAGCTCACCGGCGAAATCGCCGATGGCCTGCTCGCCAATCTGCTCAACACCACCAAATATTTCGAAGAGATCGTGCACCCCAACATCAAGGCCGGGATGAAAAAGGGCGGGCGCGATGGCAAGGGTTTCGAATTCGCCACGTTAAAAGTCTGTGCCGTCGATCAGGACCGCAAACGCGCGCGCGATCTGGCGCGCCACACCATCGCGTTCTATTCGACCCTGCCTTATTTCGACATCGTGCTCGACCCGGCGGGCTTCGCGGGGCCGAAGGCCAAAATCCGCGCCGCCTTCGCCAAGGGCGATATCCCCGCCATGTTGAAAGAGGTGACCGAGGACATGGTCGATGCCCTGGTCCTGGCTGGCACGGCGGACGAGGTACGCGCCCAGGCCAAGCGTTTTGAGGGCCTCCTCGATACGCTGATCCTCTATTCACCGACCTTCGCGGTCGAGCCGGGCGAGACCAAGGCCAATCACGAGGCCATCATCAACGCCTTCGCCGGCTGATTGGCGCCGGCGCGGAGCATTTATCTATTTGAAATATTGGGAGAATGGTGCTGCCGAGAGGAATTGAACCTCCGACCTACGCCTTACCAAGGCGTTGCTCTACCCCTGAGCTACGGCAGCCTATTCGCGTCGCACCATATGCCATAGGGACCGGAAGGCGGCAAGAAACGGTGCGTTGGGCGCGCCGAAAGCATAGAAATCAGGCATGAAGGCTCCGCTAAGAACCAAGGCCGCCGGCGCCCCCCAGGCGCCGCCCAAGCGTTCGCCCGAGGCGACCGAACGCCTGGCCAAGGCGCTCAGGGATAACCTGAAAAAGCGCAAAGCCCAGAAATCCGCCCGTCAGGAGGTCGATTCGGCCGCCCCGCCGACCTCCGCCGAGGACGATCCATCCCAGCGCTGATCGTAGACCGGGTAGGGCGATCCTTACTGGACGCGTGGCAGCGGCAAAGATCGTCAGTCGGCGTTGCAAAATACGAGGCTTGGGCGAAAGAGGCTTGGGCGCACCTCTCGTTTTCCTGCATTTCCCCTCATTTTCCCCACCGCCCCCTTGTTTCATATGTATCACGATGATACATCCATGGTCATGCCCGGTGATGCCCAGAAGCCATGGCCGCCAGGCGCGGCGACCGAAAGGATCCGGCGCATCGCCAGAGGCCCACTCGATCTTTCGGTCACAATCCATCTCGGAGCCAGACTCGAGGAACGGGACCTCATCATGGGCGATGTCCTTCACGTTTTAAAAACCGGCAATGTCTATGACGAGGGCGAGCCTGCCACCCGTTCGGCCCTTTGGAAGTATCGCATGGAAGGAAAATCGCCGAATTCAGGAAGTCGTACGTTGCGCGTGATCGTGATTCTCGGCGCCGCCGAGACCGAATTGAAGATTGTCACGGTCATGTGGGCTGACGAGCCCAAACAGGGCTCCTAGGGCTCGTAAAGGGAGAGAAAAGTGGCGCAGCATCATTATGTGGAATGCGGACTGCCCAACGTCATCATCGAGGGCCTAGACCCGCGTACTGATGACGCCGGCGAGGACACCATCACGATTCCGAATATCACGGCGCTGCACCGCATCATCGCGCTTGGCGTGGTGCGGAAGGAAGGCGGCCTGACCGGGGCCGAAGTGCGCTTCCTTCGGACCGAGATGGGCAAGACCCAGGCTGAGCTTGGCGCGCTCGTGCACAAGGAGGCGCTGACCGTTGGCCGCTGGGAGCGCGGCGAGACGCCGCTCGACCAGAACGCCGATGCGTTGATCCGTTTCCTCGCGATCGAGCTGCTCAGACTCAAGGAAGAAACGGCGGGAGTCGAGGAGGTGGCGCGGCGCGCGGTGCCGGCCGCCAACGACAAGCCAATCCGTGTCGACGGGCGAGACCCGAAAAACTACCACCTGGCGGCCGCCTAGGCCGCGCCGGCATTGCCTCGCGTGCCGGCCCTGGCCTATGGTTGCGCCGCGAAAAAAAGCACCCCACCGCGATATTGTTGAGAGCCTCCCATGTCGATCATGCCCGATAGCTGGATCCGCCAAATGGCGCAGGAACGCGGCATGATCGAGCCGTTCGTGGAGAGCCAGAAGCGCGAGGGCGTGATTTCCTTTGGCCTGTCGTCCTATGGCTATGACGCGCGCGTGGCCGAGGAGTTCAAGCTCTTCACCAATGTCAATTCGGCCTCGGTCGATCCCAAGGCGTTTTCCGACGAAAGCTTCGTCGAGCGCAGGGGGCCGGTCTGCGTCATTCCGCCCAATAGTTTTGTGCTGGCGCGCACGGTCGAATATTTCCGGGTGCCGCGCGATGTTCTGGTCATCTGCCTCGGCAAATCGACCTATGCGCGCTGCGGCATCATCGTCAATGTGACGCCGCTCGAGCCCGAATGGGAAGGCTATGTCACGCTCGAATTCTCCAACACCACGCCGCTGCCCGCGCGCATCTATGCCAATGAGGGCGGCTGCCAATTCATTTTCCTCAAGGCCGATCGGGCCTGCGAGGTCTCCTATGCCGATCGCGCCGGAAAATATATGCGCCAGCTCGGCGTGACGCTGCCGCGACTCTAGCAATTATTGCCGGCGTCGATCGCCGCTCATGGCTTCGAAGGTTTCGTTTGATGGACAAGATCCGGATTCGCGGTGGCCGCACGCTTCGGGGTGAGGTGGTAATTCACGGCGCGAAAAACGCCGCGCTGCCGCTCATGGCGGCGTGTCTGCTGACCGACGAAACCTTGGTGCTCGGCAATTTGCCGCACCTTGCCGATATCACGACGCTGGTTCATTTGCTGGGCCAACATGGCGTGATCGTGCGCATGGACGGCGGCGCACCGAATGGCGGCAATGATGGGCGTGTGCTGGCGCTGCATGCCGAGCGCATCACGCGCACCATCGCGCCCTACAACATCGTCAGAAAAATGCGCGCGTCCGTGCTCGTGCTTGGTCCCTTGCTCGCGCGTGAAGGCACCGCGACTGTGTCGCTGCCGGGCGGCTGCGCGATCGGCACACGCCCGATCGATCTGCACTTGTCGGCGCTCGAGCAGATGGGCGCCAAGGTCGAACTCAAGGGCGGTTATGTCCACGCGCTCGCGCCGCGCGATGGCCTGAAGGGGGCCGAAATTCGGTTCCCCGTGGTTTCGGTCGGTGCGACCGAGAACATCATGATGGCGGCAACGCTCGCTAAGGGACAAACCATTCTGCACAACGCCGCGCGCGAGCCCGAGGTGACCGATCTCGCCCATTGTTTGATCGCGATGGGGGCGAAGATCGGGGGTGTGGGGACCGATACACTGACCGTCGAGGGGCGCGATCGGCTGGGCGCCGCCGAATACACCGTCCTGCCCGACCGCATCGAGGCTGGCACCTATGCCTTTGCCGCCGCCATTACCGGCGGCGAGATCGAGGTGGTGGGTGGCCGGATCGAACATTTGGACGCAGCGGTCGGCGCGCTACAGGCGGCCGGTGTCACGGTCGCGCCAACCGAGCGCGGCTTTCGGGTCACTGGCTATGGCCGGCTCAAGGCGGTCGATATCACGACCCAACCCTATCCCGGCTTCCCGACCGATTTGCAGGCCCAGTTCATGGCCTTGATGACCTTGGCCGATGGCGCCAGCATGATCACCGAAACGATCTTCGAGAACCGGTTCATGCATGTGCCCGAGCTCACCCGCATGGGGGCCGATATCACGGTTCGCGGCAACACGGCCTTGGTGCGCGGCGCCGCGGCCTTGCGTGGCGCGCCGGTCATGGCAACGGACCTGCGAGCCTCCGTTTCGCTTGTTCTGGCCGCGCTTGCCGCCGAGGGTGAGACCATCGTTAATCGCGTCTATCATCTCGACCGGGGTTATGAGCGTCTGGAAGAGAGGCTTAGAAGCTGTGGCGCCGATATCGAACGGTTACGCGAATGACGACGTCTGAGGTCATCAAACTGCGCGCGGAAGATACCGAGGATCTGGCGGTGATCGCCGCGTGCCTGCAGGACGCCATCGCCTGTCTGGCGGAAATGGATTATGACCCGGCCGCGCAACGCTTCGCGCTGGTCGTCAAACGCTTCCGTTGGGAAGACAAGGCGGCTTCCGGCGCGCCGGCCGCCGGCATACCGGTGGTCAAGTCAGGGCTCCATTTCGAGACGATCAGTGGCGTTAAACTACGCGGCCTCGATCAACACCGGCGTTCGGCGATGCTGGAACTCCTAACCGTAACCAGCGCGCCTTCTGATTCAGGCATCACGATCTCGCTGTTGTTCGCGGGCGGCGGTGAAATTCGTCTCGAGGCCTCGCGTGTTTTGTGTCGCATGACGGATCTCGAAGCGCCTCACCCGACACATTTGCGGCCGCGCCATCCGTTGAGCGAGGAGGGCGCGCCATGACCGGCACTGAGGCGGCCACCACGCGCCCGACCATTGTGCTCGCTCTGCCCAAGGGGCGCATCTTCAAGGAAATCGGGCCCTTGCTGGAGGCGGTCGGCATCGTGCCCGAGTGCGCCTTCAAGGACCCCGAGGCGCGCCAACTTCGCTTTGCCACCAATGTCGAGGGCTTCGAAATCATCCGGGTCAGGAGTTTCGACGTTGCGACCTTTGTCGCCTTCGGCGCGGCGGAATTTGGTATCGCCGGCAGTGACGTTCTAATGGAGTTCGACTATGACGAACTCTATGCCCCGCTCGATCTCGGTGTCGGGCGCTGCCGGCTCGTGGTTGCAGAGCCCGAGCGTCTCGCCTCGGACGATGACCCCTCGCGTTGGAGCCATGTGCGCGTCGCGACGAAATATCCCAATTTGACGCGGCGCCATTTCGCCGCGCGCGGCGTGCAGGCCGAGTGCATCAAATTAAACGGCGCGATCGAGCTGGCGCCGACCTTGGGCCTGAGCCGTCATATTGTGGATCTGGTCAGCACCGGGCAAACCTTGATCGCGAACGGCCTGGTCGAGGTCGAGCGCATCGCCGATATTTCGTCCCGGCTCATCGTCAACCGCGCGGCCATGAAAACGCGCGCGGCCGAGCTCGAAACATGGATCGAACGATTTAGGGCGGCGGTCAATGGCAAGACGCCTCGATAGCAGCGCGCCTAGTTTCGCGGTCGAGTTCCGCGCGCTCGTCGATGAACGGCGCGCGACGGCGCCTGATGTGGCGCGCGATGTCAGCGCCATCATCGCCGACGTCAAGACGCGTGGCGATCGGGCCTTGATCGACTACACCAAACGATTCGACCGCATGGCCTTGACCGCCGACAGGCTTCGTATAAGTCCCGATGAGATCGACGCGGCAAGCCGGTCGTGCCCACCTAAGGTGATCGACGCGCTCAAATTCGCGGCGGCGCGGATCGAGGCCTATCACGCCCACCAGCGCCCCGAGGCGCTTGACTATAAAGATGCGCTTGGCGTCAGGCTCGGCGCGCGTTGGCGGCCGATCGCCGCGGCTGGATTATATGTGCCTGGCGGCACGGCTTCTTATCCAAGCTCGGTCTTGATGAACGTACTGCCGGCCAAGGTTGCCGGGGTCGAACGCATTGTCATGGTCGTGCCGACGCCCGATGGCGCGCTTGAGCCCGCCGTGCTGGCCGCGGCGAAACTCGCCGGCGTCTCGGAGATTTATCGGATTGGCGGCGCGCAGGCGGTTGCGGCGCTCGCCTTTGGCACCGCGACGATCGCGCCGGTCGATAAAATCGTTGGCCCAGGCAATGCCTATGTCGCCGAGGCCAAGCGCCAGGTTTATGGCGTGGTCGGCATCGATTCGATCGCGGGGCCATCCGAAATTCTCGTGGTCTCGGATGCCAAGAGCGACCCGGCCTGGATCGCGGCCGATCTTTTGTCGCAGGCCGAGCACGATGAGGCGGCGCAAGCGATTCTAATCACCGACGATGCCGGCTTCGCGAGCCGCGTTGAGGCGGAAGTTACGGCGCAGCTTACAAATTTGCCGCGCGGCAATATCGCGGCCGCGAGCTGGGCGCGCTTTGGCGCGACGATCGTGGTCAAGCGCCTGGATGAGGCCCCCGCGTTGATCGACGCCATTGCGCCCGAGCACCTTGAGCTGGCGCTCGACGATCCGGCGCCGCTCGCCCACGCGGTTCAACATGCCGGCGCGATATTTCTCGGGCGCCACACGCCGGAAGCGATCGGTGATTATGTCGCCGGGCCTAATCACGTGCTGCCGACCTCACGCTCGGCGCGGTTCTCCTCCGGCCTCGGCGTGCTCGATTTCATGACGCGGTCCTCGATCGTGGCGTGCGACGCCTCAAGCTTCGCGGCGCTGGCGCCGGCGGCAATCACGCTGGCCGAAATTGAAGGCTTGTCCGGTCACGCGCGCGCTCTCTCGATCCGTCTCGGGCGTTCGTCCGACAAATAGCCGCTCCATGAGCGATCCGACCAAGAGCCCCGCCCGTTTGATCGAGGTCGTGATCGACGAGGCGGCCCCGGTGCGTCGCAGTGCCGATGCCGAGCATGAGCGCCGCGTCGCGATCTACGATTTGCTGGAAGAAAATTTCTTCGCGCCGCTTCTTGCGCCCGAGGGCCCCTACACGCTGCATCTCTCGCTGGTCGAAAACCGGCTGATCTTTGAGATCAGGCAAGCCGCCAGTGGCGAGACTCTGAACCGATTGGCGCTCTCGCTTCAGCCCTTTCGCGGCATCATGAAAGATTATGCCCTCGTCTGCGAAACCTATTATGAGGCGATCAAAAGCGCGCCGCGCTCGCATATCGAGGCGATCGACATGGGCCGGCGCGGCCTGCATAACGAAGGCTCGCAGCTGTTGCGTAAAAAGCTCGGCCCTGGGGTCGATCTCGATTTCGATACCGCGCGTCGGTTGTTTACGTTGCTTTATGTCATGCAGATGCGCGGATGAGCGATCTGCCTTCGCGTGTGTTGTTCGCGTGCACATGGAATGCGGTGCGCTCGCCCATGGCCGAGGGCCTGATGAAGCAATTGTTCGGCACCGCTCTCCATATCGATTCCGTTGGGGTTCGGCGCGGTGCGGAGCTTGATGGCTTTGTCATCGCGGTGCTGGAAGAAATCGGTATCGATGCGAGCCGGCACCAAACTAAAACCTTCGACGATCTCGAAGACAACGTCTTCGACCTGATCATTACGCTATCGCCCGAGGCCCAACACAAGGCGGTCGAGTTGACACGCGTGATGCCTTGCGAGGTCGAGTTCTGGCATACCCTCGATCCGAGCATCATTGAGGGCAATCGCGAGGCGCGCCTGATCGCCTATCGCCAGGTGCGCGACCAATTGCGCCGTCGCCTGCTCGAACGCTTCTCAGCCCCGCCGCGTCCAGGCGGCTGAGGCTTGACAAGGGGAGAGGCGTGCGAACCCATAGCGCCGGCACCATGCACAAAAAAGAAACCATCGCTTTGCGCCTAATCCTGGCGTCGGCGTCGCCGCGCCGGCTCGATCTATTGCGTCAGATCGGCCTTACGCCCGATCTGGTCGTGCCGGCGGTGCTCGACGAAACGCCAAAACGCGACGAGCAGCCGGCCCCCTATGCCAAGCGTCTCGCGCGCGAGAAAGCCATGGCGATCGCCGCCCTTCATCCGGGCGCCCTCATCCTCGCGGCCGATACGGTCGTGGCCTGCGGGCGGCGGATTCTACCCAAAGCCGAGACCGAGGCCGAGGCAAGGCGTTGCCTCGATCTTCTATCGGGTCGACGCCATCGCGTCTTGACCGCGATTTGCTTGATCGCCCCGGGCGGCGCCCTGACCGAGCGCTTGGTTGTTACGCGCGTCATGCTCAAGACATTGAACGACGCCGAGCGGCGCGCCTATGTCGCGTCGGGCGAATGGCGCGGCAAGGCTGGCGGCTATGCCATTCAGGGACGCGCGCAAGCGTTCATCCCCTGGCTCAACGGCTCCTATTCCAATGTCGTCGGCCTGCCGCTGGCCGAAACCGTCGCGTTGTTGGCTGGCGCTGGTTACCCCGCCAAACCATGACGCGCGAAATTCTTCTCTCGGCCACACCGCTTGGCCGCCGTGCCGCGATCGTGGACGACGGCAAGGTCTGCGCGTTCATGATCGAAGCCGCGTCCAGGCCGAGCCGCGTGGGCGACATTCATCGCGGCCGCGTCGCGCGCGTGGTGCCCGCGCTCAATGGCGGCTTCGTCGCGCTGGGCGAGGGCGTGGAAGACGGTTGGCTTGAAACCGCAGCAACCCTAAGCGCGGGCCAAAGCGTGCTCGTGCAAATCATGAGCGATGCGCGCGGCACAAAGGGCCCGCGCCTTGGTCTCGTGCCAAGCGACGATGAGCGGACAAAAGATGTTCACCACGGCGAAGCCGCAGGCGGGACAGACGGCGCTGCGCGCCGCCTTTGGTCCGCGGGCGGCCTGCTCGGCCGTTTGGTTCGCGAATATTTAGCGCCCGGCGTGCGCCTTGTGATCGACGATAAAGCAAGTTTCGATGCAGCGCTGACGCTCGCCCATGATCACAACGAATCGCTTACCGCTTGTGTCGATCTGGCCGATCGGGAGCCCGATTTATTCGACCGGCACGACATTCATGGCGCGCTTGAGGCAGCGCGTCATCCTGTGGTTGAATTCAACGGCGGCCGTTTGGTGATCGAAAGTGGCGAGGCGCTGACCGCGATCGATATTGATGTTGCTGGAGGCCCGCTCGGCGACATCGCGCGCCGTGCCATGATCGTGGCCGCGCGCGAAATCATGCGTCGCAATCTCGGCGGTTTGATCGTGCTCGACCCGCCGCGCCTCAAATCGGTCAAGACGAGGAGCGCGCTGGTGGAGACGCTGCGTGACAGCCTTGAGGCCGATCGCACGATCCATCGCGTTTATGGCGTTACGGCGGCCGGATTGATCGAGCTGACGCGCCAGCGGATCGGGCAAAGTGTTGCCGAGGCGTTGAGCGAGTTCTCCGGCCCCGGCCAGACTCGCCCGCCGGCCCTGGAGGCGCTGGGGCACGATATTTTGGTCGCAGGCAGGCGCGCCGTGAGGGCAGGCGCTCGGCGGGTGGTGATCAGCGCCTCGCCACCCTTGCTCGCCCTGGTGGAAGCCGCGCCTGGCCTTGGCCGCGAGGGCCTGGCGCGTTGGCTTGGCCGCCCGGTCGAGTGCCGGGCAGAGCCCCATCGGGCGCGCGATAATTTCGAAGTGAGCAGCGTCTGAGACCGACCGCCGCGGCCGCCCCGCCCGTGCTAGACAGGGGGCGGAAAATCACCTAAAAGCCGAGACTTAGAACGCGGGCCCAGGTAGCTCAGTTGGTAGAGCACGTGACTGAAAATCACGGTGTCGGTGGTTCAATTCCGCCCCTGGGCACCATTTTTTCAAAGGGTTAGATGGTTAATTTCCCTCCCCGGATTTGTCGGGTAAGCAGAGGGTAAGCGTACCAATTCAGACCCTGAATCGAGCCGGATCGCCGCGACCTCTGAAAGTAGCGCTGGCTCATCCGGTTCGGCATTGACCTTCGAATCGGCGAGCAGTTGTTGATTGGTCTGTGCCAGGCGCTCGCACAACATGCGAAGAATGCTGAGCGCGATGCCATTCTTGCCGCCGAAGGCCTCGATAAAATCATCCTTGGTCAGCACCATGAGTTCGGTCGGGGTGATCGCGCGCGCCGTGGTCGAGCGCGCTTCATCGCGGATCACGCTCATCTCGCCGAGCACTTCGCCTTTGCCGAGCGTGACCAAGCGCACCGGCGTCGCGCCGGCGAGCTTCAGAATTTCGACCTGGCCCGAGCGGATGAAATAGACCGCATCGCCAGGCTCGCCCTCGGAATAGATCGTCGCGCCGGCTTCCAGCGCGCGTTCATGCATCGGCATCGCGATCATATCCTCGTGCCCAAAGGGGCGCCTGTTGCGGCCATCCGTCGATGGCGCACACCGTCATGATGGCCGCCCTTTGGCTGAGAAAGGGTTAAACCTGGCCTCTTGCTGCCGGCCGGTGAGCGAATATGTTAGCCTTATGATTCAGTGCGGTTGAGCCTCGGGCAGGGCGCCGCTACGTCGGAGATTGCTATGACAAAAGGCTCAAAACCACCATTCCCAGAGGTTTGGCCCCCGGAAACGGGGCGGCTTGAAGCCGATAATGCGGATACCGTGCCTGCGAGTTTGATCGATCCCTATGTCGCGATCGCCGATCCGTTGCGCCCTGTTGAGCCCATTGCCAAGCCCAAGGGGCCCGCTGTGATCGATGAAATGCCGCGCCGCGATGTTGAGGAGCTCAACCGCGCGCTCGACCAGGCCATGGGCGTCGCCGATTCCGTGATCGTCACCATGAAGCTCAGCCCGCGTGAATATCGTCGCTTGCGCGACAATGCCGAGGCGACCGGCCAAACCGAGCAAATGGTGCTGCGCGACGCGCTGTTCGAATATTTCGATCGACGCGGCCAATGACACACGGCCGGCCATGAGCAAAGCATTCACCAAAGAGACCGAAACCGAACTCGACGACGAGCTGCCGGAGGATGATGTTCCCGCGCTACCGGAGGGCGTGAAAAATTACATCACGCCCGAAGGCTTCAAGCGCTTGCAGGACGAGGTCAAGCGGCTGCTCGATGTCGATCGGCCGAAGGTGGTCGAGATCGTGCATTGGGCGGCAGGCAATGGCGATCGCTCGGAGAACGGCGATTATATTTATGGCAAACGTCGTTTACGCGAGATCGACCGGCGCATCAGATTCCTGACCAAGCGGCTCGAGCGCGCCGAAATGGTCAACCCCGCGCGGCAGAAGAACCACGAGCAGATATTTTTCGGCGCGACGGTCACCTTT
The DNA here is from genome assembly GCA_009691045.1 of Alphaproteobacteria bacterium. Lineage (GTDB taxonomy): Bacteria > Pseudomonadota > Alphaproteobacteria > UBA828 > UBA828 > SHWC01. Next base: position 19,849 of record SHWC01000036.1, read on the forward strand.
CACAATCTCGATACCGAGGCGAAACACACGGTAACCATTGTGGGTGTGGATGAGATCGATGCCACCCGTGGCCGCATCTCATGGGTCTCACCGGTCGCCAAGGCGCTCTTGAAGGCGCGCGAGGGCGATATCGTCCAGGTCCGCACGCCCCACGGTGCGGAGCAGCTCGAAGTGATCGCGATCAAATACTGACTTACCGCCCCAGTGCCGCCATGGCGGCCGGTGGGTAGCGCGCGCCGGCGGCGGCGGCCCGGCCGGGATCGCGCGGTCGAGCAGCGCGCGATCCTCGGCGCTCAGGCTGACCGATAGCGCTTTGGCGTTTTCTTCCAAATAGGCGCGCCGCTTGGTGCCGGGGATCGGCACGATGTCGTCCCCTTGCGCGAGCACCCAGGCTAGCGCGAGCTGACCCGGCGTACAGCCCTTTGCTTTCGCCAAGGCGTCGACGCTGCCGACCAGGCGCAGATTGTGCGCCATGTTATCGCCCTGGAAGCGCGGGCTCATACGGCGGAAATCATTGTCTTCGAGGTCGCTCGCGGTTTTGAAGCGGCCGGTCAAAAAGCCGCGCCCGAGCGGGCTATAGGCCACGAAGCCAATGCCAAGCGCGCGGAGCGTCGGAAATAAAGCTTCCTCCGGCTCGCGGCTCCAGAGCGAATATTGGGTCTGCAGCGGGGCGATCGGATGCACCTTGTGCGCGCGCTTGATGGTTTCGACACCGGCTTCCGACAGGCCGAGATGGCGCACTTTGCCGGCCTTCACCAGATCGGCCATCGCGCCGACGGTTTCCTCGATCGGGGTAGCCGGGTCGACCCGGTGTTGGAAATAGAGATCGATCACATCGATGCCCAAACGCTTCAGGCTGGCGTCGCAGCAGGCTGTCACAAAGTCCGGTCTGCCATTGACGCCGAGGAACGCGCCATCGGCGCCGCGCACAGTGCCGAATTTGGTCGCGAGCACCACCCTCTGTCGCGCCGGCCCTTGATCGCGCGGCCGACGAGCTCCTCGTTCTTACCCACGCCATACATATCGGCGGTGTCGATGAAATTGATGCCGAGCTCGATCGCGCGTTGAATGGTCGCGATCGATTCATCGTCGTCGCGCGTGCCATAGAACTCCGACATGCCCATGCAGCCGAGCCCGAGCGCGGAAACGCTAAGGCCGCTTTTTCCCAATTTTCGTGTCTGCATGGCGCGATCCTTTTTCGGAGAACTAGAGCGGTTCTAGTTTGGCAATACGCATTTCCCCTTTTTCGTCATACCCGCGCAAGCGGGTATCCATCGTGACGCAGGCTCGTGCGTTCAACAATGGATTCCGGCTCGCAAGGCTCGCGTCCGAAAGCAGGGGCTTTCGGGCTCGCCTAGCGGCCGGAATGACGATAATGGTTGGATTGGTTCGTCCATACGTAATTACGGTCAGCTGCACACCGGCGGGCGCTTGTCGATCCACGGGCGCGCCTTTTCGATTTGCGCGGCAATCCGAATCAGCGTCGCCTCGTCGCAATCACGCCCGACGAATTGCACGCCGATCGGCAAATTATCCTTGCTCCAACTCATCGGCACCGAAATCGCGGGCGAGCCCGTGGCGTTGAACGGCGCGGTGAAGCAGCAATCCGGCCCCATGCGCGTATCGTCATATTCATCGACATGGAGCGACATGTCGTAATAGCCATGGGTGCGCGGCAGCATCGGCACGGTCGGCATCAACCACGCATCATAGGCCGCCATCTTGGTGAGGAGGGCGCGGCTCATCTGGCGCATGATCTCGACATGGTTGGAGTGCTCTTTGCCCGAGAAACTCCGGCCCTTATAGATCATGGTCCAATAAAGCGGCGCCATATCTTCCCAACTCGCCTCGCGGCCCACATAGGCCGGCGCGCCATCGAACCAGGCGGCGGTCTGCGTCGCGGTGATGTTGGTGTAAATTTTATAGAGCGGCCAAAAATCATAGGGCACCGGCTGCGGCTCGACCTTGTGGCCGAGGCTCTCCATCAATTTGCCGGCGTCCAACACCGCTTGCTTCACTTCGGGATCAAGCTTGGTGCCGTGCGCGGGCGATTCGCTGACCAACGCGATTTTGAGCGGGCCCGGATTGGCGCCAACTTCTTGCGCATAGGGCCGCGCGGGTGCTGCGATCTGATAGGGCTCGCCGGGTAAATGGCCGTGCGTCGCGTCCAAGAGCGCCGCCGTGTCGCGCACGGTGCGTGTCATGCCGAGGAAGGTCGCACCGCCATACCAAAAATCGGCGAGGGCCGGCGCGAGGCTGATGCGCCCGCGCGCGGGCTTCAAACCGACCAGGCCGCAATTCGCCGCGGGAATACGGATCGAGCCGCCGCCATCCGAGCCCTCGGCCATCGGTACGACGCGTGCCGCGACCGCGGCACCCGAGCCGCCGCTCGAGCCGCCCGGCGTGCGGTCCAAATTCCACGGGCTCCGTGTGATGCCGTACATTGAGGATTCAGTCGAAATCGCCCAACCGATTTCGGGCGAGGTGGTTTTGGCGAAGGGAATCATGCCGGCGGCCTTCAAGCGGCGCACGGTCTCATTGTCATAGGGCGCCACCACGTTCTTGAAATAGGGGCACGCATTGGTGGTGGGTTGACCCTTCCAGCCGGTGGCCAGCTCCTTGATCAGCCAGGGCACGCCCTTGAGCGGGCCATCGGGCAATTTGGGGTCGTCGGCGGCCTTGAGCGCGACCTCATAGGCCTTGTGTGTCAGCATGTTGAGTCTGGGGTTGACCGCCTCGGCGCGCCGAATGGCCTCCTCGATCACCTCGCGCGGCTTGACCCGCTTTTTCTTGACCAGCTCAGCCAGGCCGAGCGCGTCATATTTGTCGTAATCGGTGAAAGCCATCGTTGTTTTCCCTCCCACGTGTTCTTGTCGGCGCTTGCCGCGGAGCGCCTAGGCGGTTCCCAATTGTACAGAGCGGATCGCCTCGCGCCAACGCAACAAGGATACGTTTCACCCCCCCCCCCCGATGAGGCACTTGCGAGGTCGCACCAGAAGACGAATTTCGCCGAATTGCCGTGCTATTGGCGTTTCGGCGACCTTAAGATCAAAACATGAAACGAAAAGCCAAGAACGTGCTGGCAATGGCGTGGGCGGCAAGCCTCGTTTTGTCGATCATTCTGCCTGCCGTCCCGAGCGCACGCGCGGAGGAGTCCGTTGGACAATGGCACGGTGAAGGGCGCTTGGTAGGGATCAGCCCCTGCACATCTCCGTTCGTCATGACTTTCAACATCGACGAACGCGGG
>SHWC01000037.1 GCA_009691045.1 Alphaproteobacteria bacterium
TTGACCGCGCCGTCCAGAAGTTCGACTTCTTCGGTATAGAAATATGTCTTCGAATTGGACACGCTTGGTGGGTTTTCCCCCAAGGGAAGATCACCATGTAGTTGTGCTTTTGGGGGGTTCGGACTCATGTGAGTCAATAGTTCCTCAAGTTGGAAACCGTCCAAACTTAAACCATTGGAACCATTATATATTGTAACTAGTTAGAATGTCAATATGAAAGTGTAACCTATTGATTTAATTGGGTTTGAGTAGCCAGGTATTACTCCCACTCAATCGTCCCTGGCGGTTTCGAGGTGATGTCGTAGACCACGCGGTTGATGCCGCGCACCTCGTTCACGATGCGGTTGGCGACGCGGCCCAAAAAGCCCATGTCGAAGGGATAGAAATCGGCCGTCATGCCGTCGGTCGAGGTCACCGCGCGAAGCGCGCAAACACGCTCATAGGTGCGCGCATCGCCCATCACACCAACAGTTTTTACCGGCAACAGCACCGTGAAGGCCTGCCAGATCGCGTCATAGAGCCCGGCATTCCTGATCTCTTCGAGGAAAATGAGATCGGCGCAGCGCAAGATTTCGAGCGCATCGCGCGTGATCTCGCCCGGCACGCGAATGGCGAGGCCCGGCCCCGGAAAGGGATGCCGGCCGATCAACGTACCCGGCATGTCGAGCTCGCGGCCGAGGGCACGCACTTCGTCCTTGAATAATTCGCGCAAAGGCTCGACCAGTTTAAGACGCATGCGCTCAGGCAGGCCGCCGACATTGTGATGCGATTTGATCACCGCGCTTGGGCCCTTGACCGAAACCGATTCGATGACATCGGGATAGAGCGTGCCCTGCGCCAGGAAATCGACATCGCCGGCGCGCTTCGCCACGCGCTCGAACACCTCGATGAAGGTGTTGCCGATGATGCGGCGCTTGCTCTCGGGGTCGCTCACGCCCGCGAGCTTCGCGAGAAACTCATCGCTCGCGTCTTCGTGGATCAACGGAATATTATAGCGATCGCGAAATAGTTTCACGACCTGCTCGGCCTCGCCCGCGCGCAACAAGCCGGTATCGACCAGCACGCATACCAATTGCTTGCCAATCGCCTCGTGGATCAACACGGCCGCGACCGATGAATCAACGCCGCCCGATAACCCGCAAATGACATGCCCATCGCCGACCTGCGCGCGGATCGCTTGAATCGCGCGGGCTTTGAACGCCGCCATGGTCCAATCGCCAACGCAACCCGCGACCTTACGCACGAAATTTTGGATCAGCGCCGCGCCATGCGGCGTGTGCACGACTTCGAGGTGGAATTGCACGCCATAAAAATGACGCTTGTCGTCCGCGATCGCGGCGAAGGGCGAGCCTTCGGTCGTCGCGACCGCGCGAAAGCCCGGCGGCAACGCGATCACCCGATCGCCATGGCTCATCCAAACTTGCTCGCGCGCGCCGGTGCCCCACACGCCGTCGAACATCGCGCAATCGGCGGTGACGTCAACGAACGCGCGGCCGAACTCGCGATGATCCGAGGGCTCAACCTTGCCGCCCAGCATGCTGCACATCAGCTGCTCGCCATAACAAATGCCGAGCACCGGCACGCCGAGCTTAAAGACCGACGCATCGGGCACGATCGATTCCGCCTCAGTGACCGAGGCCGGACCGCCCGACAGGATGATCGCGCGCGCGCCGAACGCGGCGATCTCGCCCGCGCCGATATTGCCCGGCTTGATCTCGCAATAGACGCCGGCCTCGCGCACGCGCCGCGCGATCAACTGCGAATATTGGGCGCCGAAATCGAGGATGAGAACGCGATCGGTCATGGCGGGAATGGCTCGAGCAATGGACCGAGCCTTTTATCCCGCCCGACCCTAAGCGGCAAGGAAGCTCGGCCTACAGAACGAATTGGTCGAGCGAGGATTGCTTGTTCTTTTCCTTATAGCGCTGGATCGCCTTGGCCAAATCGCGGCTTTCCTCGCAGCCATTGCAAAGCTTCAGCAAGGCGGCGAGGTGTTCCTCGGCCTTGGGCAGATTGCCAACCATCAAATAGGCCTCGCCGATATATTCATGCGCGCCCTTGTGATTGGGGTCGAGCGCGAGCGCCTTGCCGTAATTCTCAAACGCCTCGTCGAGCTCGCCCTGCCGGCGCTGGCTATAGGCCAGCATGTTGAGCGCATCGGCGTCGGTCGGGGTTTTTTGGACGGCCGCCATAAAAGCCTCTTCGGCCTCTTTGAACTTGCCCTCCTTCACGAGGTCTTGCCCCATTTTGTAGGGATCGTCGGGCGCCGTCGCCTCTGGCTTCTTGCTGCTGCTCGCGGCATCCACCGCCGTGATCGGCGCACCCGCCAACGCACAAAGCACAAAGGCCATCGGCACGATTTTCAATAACCTGCTCATGTGATTTTCCCTCCTAGTTGAACCGCGCCGCGCCTCAACCGTTCAACGGATAATTGGGCGGCTCGCGCGTGATCGCGACGTCATGGACATGGCCTTCGCGTTGGCCCGCCGCCGAAACCCGAAGGAACCGACAGTTCTTATGCATGTCCGCGATGGTGGCACTGCCGGTATAACCCATGGCGGCCTTGAGGCCCCCGACCAGCTGATGCACCACGCTACCGAGCGGCCCCTTGAACGGCACGCGACCCTCAACGCCCTCGGGCACGAGTTTGAGTTGGTCTTTGATTTCCTGTTGGAAATAACGATCGGCCGAGCCGCGCGCCATGGCGCCAAGCGAGCCCATGCCGCGATAGGCCTTGTAGGAGCGGCCCTGGAACAGGAACACCTCGCCCGGGCTTTCCTCCGTACCGGCGAACAGCGAGCCGATCATGGCGCAATCGGCCCCGGCGGCGATTGCTTTGGCCAGATCGCCCGAATAGCGAATGCCGCCATCGGCGACGACCGACACACCGGCCTTGCGCGCGACCGACACCGTATCGACCAGCGCGGTCAATTGCGGCACGCCCACGCCCGCGACGATGCGCGTCGTGCAGATCGAACCCGGCCCGATGCCGACCTTGATCGCGTCGGCGCCGGCATCGATCAGCGCTCGAGCGCCATCGGCGGTCGCCACATTGCCGGCCATCACCAGCGCGCGATTGCTGAGCTTTTTAATACGCTCGACCGTTTTGATCACGCCATCCGAATGGCCATGCGCGGTATCGACCACGATCAAATCGCATTCGGCCTCGAGGAGCGCCTCGGCCCGCCGCAAACCTTCATCGCCCACGCCGGTCGCGCCCGCGGCCCGCAGCCGACCTTTTTCATCCTTGGTCGCGTTCGGATGCGCCTGCGCCTTTTCGATATCCTTGACGGTGATCAGACCAACGCAGCGATAGGTCTCATCGACCACCAGGAGCTTCTCGATGCGGAATTTGTGCAACAGGCGCTTGGCATCTTCGCGGCTGATCGAATCGCGCACGGTGACGAGGTTGTCCTTGGTCATCACCGCGCTGACCGGTTGCGCCAGATCGGTCAAGAACCGCACATCGCGATTGGTCAGAATACCGACGAGGCGCCCGCTGCCGGTTTCAACGACGGGAATACCCGAAATGCCGTGATGCTCTTTCAGCGCCAACGCTTCGGCGACCGGCGCATCGGGGCGAATGGTCAACGGATTGACCACCATGCCCGATTCGAATTTTTTGACTTTACGAACTTCCTCGGCCTGGAGCTTGGCATCGAGGTTCTTATGGATCACGCCAAGCCCGCCGGCCTGCGCCATCGCGATCGCGAGCGGCGCCTCGGTCACGGTATCCATCGCGGCCGAGAGGATGGGGATGCCAAGCTCGATCGACTTGGTCAAACGGGTTCGAGTGTCGGCCTGGGTCGGGATGATGCTCGAGGCCGCCGGCTCAAGCAGAACATCGTCGAAGGTCAGGGCTTCGCGGAGTTCCATGCTGCCCTCGTGCCGGATTGGGGGCGGACTATACACGAAACGCCTTGGCCGCCAAGGCCGCTCAGGCCGTCAGCCGGGCTATTCGGGCGATCCGCCCTGGCCACGATAACCCAAGGCCACGACATAGCTTTCAGCCGAATCTGCCCGGCTCGCGGGCGGCTTCGCATGCTTTACCGTGCGAAACACGCGTTTCAGCCGTTCCAACAAGAACCGCTCGGTGCCGCCCTTTAGAACCTTGGCGACGAACGCCCCACCCGGCTCGAGCAGGGGTTCCGCGATATCAAGCGCCGCCTCGCACAACGCCATGATCCGCAAATGATCGGTCGGCGTGTGCCCGGTCGCGGGCGCCGCCATGTCGCTCAGCACCAGATCGGCGCGCCGCCCGCCGAGCGCCGCGCGAATCGGCCCGAGCACCGCGAACTCGAGGGCATCCGCCTGTATGAATGTGACACCCTCGATCGCATCGATCGGGTTGAGATCAACCGCGACCACGAGGCCGCGCGCTTTGCCCACCCGCGCCTGCTGCGCCGCGATCTGCGCCCAGCCACCCGGTGCCGCGCCGAGATCGACCACGGCCATGCCCGAGCGCAACAAGCCGAAGCGCTCATCGAGCTCGATCAGTTTATAGGCCGCACGTGAGCGATAGCCCTCATCGCGGGCGGCCTGAACATAGGGGTCATTGAGTTGCCGTTCGAGCCAACGGCGCGACGACGCGGTCTTGGCCTTGGCGACGCGCACCGCGCCGCGCCGGCGCTTGACCGCGCCAGCCCCTGGGCTACGCCGCGCGCCGACCATCAGACCAGCACGTTGTCAGCGCGCATCATGCCGAGCAGGAGCCCTTCGCGTAAGCCCCGATCCGCGACCGTGATGCCGCCGACCGGGCACGCCCGCATGATCGCTTCGAGAATGGCACAGCCCGCGATCACCACATCGCCGCGCCCCGGCCCAATACAGGGATGCGCCGAACGCGCGGCGAAATCCTTGGCCACCAGATCGTCGACCACGGCCCGCACCGAGCCAAAATCGAGCGCGATACCATCGACCTTCGAGCGATCATAACGCGGCAGTTTGAGGTGAACGCCCGCGATCGTGGTGACCGTGCCCGAGGTTCCAAGCAATTGCACATCGGCCCCCACCACGGCGTCCTTCAACCCGTGCAGGGTCGCGAAGGGCGCGAGCTCGGCCATGATCAGGTCGGTCATCTGGCGATAATGATCGGGCCCAATCAAATCGCCGCCAAAACGCTCGGCCAAGGTGACCACGCCATAGGCGATCGACGTCCAGCCCTCGACCTCGGGCTTAGCCCGATCCTTGAGCTTGACCCAGATCAGTTCGGTCGAGCCGCCGCCAATATCGAACAGCAGCGCGCGCTCGGCCGAGCGCGACAGCAGCGGAATGCAGGAATCGAGCGCCAGCATGGCTTCTTCGCCGGTCGAAATGATCTCAATGTCCAGACCGGTTTCGCGCCGGGTACGCGCCAGAAACGCATCGCAATTCGCCGCGCGCCGGCAGGCCTCGGTCGCCACGGCTCGGTAACGCGTAACACCCCGCCGGCGGATCTTGCTGGCGCAGATTTTGAGCGCCGCGATGGTGCGGTCCATGGCGGCCTCGCCGAGGCTGCCGCTCTCCCCGATCCCTTCCCCCAGACGCACGATGCGCGAGAAGGCGTCGACCACGTTGAAGCTCTGGCCCTCGGGCCGCGCCACCAAAAGCCGGCAATTATTGGTGCCCAGATCGAGCGCGGCATAGGTCTGCGCCCGCCGTTTCCCAAGGGGGGAAGGCTGCCTGAGGCTGTTCGCTTGGGCGGCAGGGTGCATCGGCGTGTTTGAGAGCTCTTGACGCTGGTTCGAGGCTATTGAGGATCATGGCAAATTCGATTCGGCAAGAAAATTCAATTTTATGGGCTATAAGGGCCACCCCGTGGCACGATTGACAAGGCCACAGGGATTCCTTAGGTGACTTCCTTAGGTGACGAACAGCCCGCCCGGCTGGGGGATCGTCTAGCGGTAGGACTACGGTCTCTGACACCGTCAACCCTGGTTCGAATCCAGGTCCCCCAACCACATCACTGCTCGTCAGCGGCGGGCGCGCTAGGTTCGCCGGCTGAGCCGCCCGCTCAATTGCATGGCGCCCTCGAGCTGCGGCCAGCCATAGGCCTCCTCCGCGAGATCGACACCGAACAGTCGCTCGGTTTTGACCGCGATCGGCGCGCCGCCCATAGCGGCGTAAAAGAACCGCGCGGGGTTCTCCGCCAGCACCCAAACCAGCGCCGCCTGAAAGCCGACCTGCACCAGGCGCTGAAACGCGGTGGCGAGCAGCGCCCTTCCATGGCCTTGCCCCTGAAAATCGGGCCGCACATAAAGCGTATAAAGCTCCGCATCGAAGGAGAAGGCGGCACCGCGCGCGAGCCCCGCTTCGGCATAACCGATGACGCCCGGGCCCGGTACCTCCGCCACCAGCGTGATCGAGCGATCGCGCTGCGCCGCCAACGCCTGACGCTGCCGCGCGGCCTCGCGCGGCTCGCTCAACCCGAGAAGCGTGTGATCGGGGATGATACCCGCATAACTATCGCGCCACGTCTCTACATGAACCCGGGCAATACCCAGTGCATCATGCGGCGTGGCGCGGCGGATCACTGAGGGGGCTCTTTCAGGCTAATGATATAGGCGGCGAGATCATCGATCTCGAAGCGCGGCAACACGATGCCTTTCATCGCGGCTTTATGCGGATCGGCCAGAAACGCTTGCAGGCTTTCCGCCGATGTGCCCGGCCGATTGGCGATTGACGCAAAGGTCGGCGCTGCATCGCTTACGCCGCCCACGGCACCAGGCCCGATCACATGGCACGACGCACACCACTTCTCAGATAGTTTGAGCCCGGCCTTGGCGTCACCTGCCTGTGCGAACTGCACCATGAGCGCCCCGAGCGCCCCCGCCACGCAAACCGCGATAACCCAACGCGCACATGCTGACATGTTTCGGACCACCCATGTTTGCGTGCGCGAGTCTAACACAGTCGAATCGGCGTGCACGTGGCTTTTGATACCAACACCGCCCATGCTATGTGGAGCGGCATTCTTGACCGCCGCCCGCACAGGATCCCGGCTCCACCGTGTCCGCTCCAAATAGCTCATCGTCCCCATCCGCCGCTGGTGCGATCAAGGGAGACGCCCTGCCCGTTCGAGGCTTCGTGATGCTCGCGCTTTTGAGCGTCATTTGGGGCATCAACTGGCCTATCATCAAATTTGCGCTCACCGAAGTGCCGGTCTTCAGTTTTCGCGCCATTTGCCTGATCGGCGGCGGGCTCGGCTTGCTCGCTTTGGCGCGCATCGGCGGCTACTCGATCCGCATGCCGCGCCACACGATCAGAATTTCGATCATCTCGGCATTCTTCAACGTCACCCTCTGGCACATCATGTCGGGTTTCGCGGTGGCGGCGATCTCCTCCGGCCATGCCGCGATCATCGGCTATACCATGCCGGTCTGGGGCGTCTTGCTCGGGGCCGTGGTCTTGCGCGAGCGCCTCACCTGGCGGCGCGCTTTAAGTCTGGCGCTCGGCATGGCGGGGCTCGCCGTCTTGGCCCATGGCGAATTGCGCGAGGTCTCGGGCGTGCCCTATGGCGCGATTCTGATGGCGGGTGCCGCGCTCTCATGGGGCATTGGCACGATCATCATGAAGAAGGTCGATTGGGGCGCGCCGATCGCGGTGGTGGTCGCCTGGCAATGTTTGATCGGCGTTGTGCCGATTCTGGGCGGCGCGTTGATTTTCGATCGCGAGGAAATCCACTGGCCGAGCCTCTGGCCCTTGCTCGCGGTCATCTACAATCTGATTTTCGCATTCGTGATCGGCCATTATCTCTATTACAAGGTCGTGAGTATTTTTCCGGTTGGCGTCGCGACGATTGGTACGCTCGCTATTCCGGTGCTTGGCTTGCTGAGCGGTGCCTTCGCGCTTGGCGAGCCGATTGGTACGCTTGAAATCAGCGCGCTCGTTCTGGTTGTTTGCGCGCTGGCGCTGCCGATCGTGACGCAACCGCGCAGCCTTGGCCTGACCTGGCCACGCCGGATAAACCGATGACCGAAACCGGCAACAGCGCAATGCCCCGAACTGTTTGGGTGCTTACCGAAGGCGCCCTGGGCATGGTCAATCAATGCCTGGCATTGACCGAAGCGCTCGGCCTCGACCCGCTCATCAAACGCGCGCGCCCTCCCGGGCTTTGGGCCTACATACCGCCCTGGCTCGCGCTACCGCCGCTAACCCGCCTCGCCCCACATTCCGAGTCGCTCGCACCGCCTTTTCCCGATTTGCTGATCGCGTGCGGGCGCAAGAGCATCGGTCTTGCTTTGGCCGTGCGCCGCGCCAGCGCGGGTCCGTGTTTCGTCGTCTATGTGCAAGACCCGCGAATCAATCCGGCGCGCTTCGACCTGGTCATCGCCCCGCGCCATGACCGCGTGCGCGGCGCCAATGTTGTGCTCACCCAGGGCGCACCCAACCGCGTCACACCCGCGCGGCTTGAGGCCGCCAAAACTTTGTTCGCGCCGCTCTTCGCGGGCCTGCCGCTACCGCTGATCACCGTCTTGTTGGGCGGGCGTACCAAACATCATCGTTTCGATCCTGCCGAGGCCGAAACGCTCGGCCGTCAACTCGCGGCTCTCGCCACACAGGAGCACGCCGGCCTCGCCATTACCGCCTCGCGTCGCACACCCAGAGATAGCCTCGCCGCGTTTCGGCGCGGCCTCGGCGATTCGCGCGCCTATTTTTATGACGGCGCGGGCGAGAACCCCTATTTCGGCCTTTTGGCTCACGCCGATGCGATCGTCGTGACCGCCGATTCAGTCAATATGATTTCGGATGCCTGTTCAACCGGCCGGCCTGTCCTGGTTGCCGCGCTCAAGGGCCGCACGTCCTCACGCTTCCAACATTTTTTGGTGGAGATGCGGGCGAACGGGCTGATCCGTTGGTTTGACGGTCGGCTCGAACATTATGATTATGCGCCGCTCACCGATGCGGCCATCGCCGCCGCCGAATTGCGCCGACGGTTCGCAACCTTCATGCGGCATTAAGCTCGCTTGTCAGCGACCTATCCCGCTCCCTATTGTCTTTATCTGCCCGGCCTGATCGATCACGTCGCCCGGGTGTTCCGCCGGAGATCCCCTTATGCCGACTACCTATCGTTCCAAACTCGTCATCATCGGCTCAGGCCCCGCCGGTTACACCGCCGCGATCTATGCCGCGCGCGCCAATCTGAAGCCTATCCTGGTGCAAGGCTTGGAGGCCGGCGGCCAGCTCACGATTACGACCGATGTCGAAAATTATCCAGGCTTCGCCGAAGTCATCCAGGGTCCCTGGTTGATGGAGCAGATGAAAGCCCAGGCCGAGCACGTCGGCACCCAATTGATTTCCGATCTGGTGGTGAACGCCGATTTCTCGCGCCGGCCGTTTGTATGCTCTGGCGATTCGGGCGATCTCTATACGGGCGCCGCCGTAATCATCGCGACCGGCGCGCAAGCGCGTTGGCTTGGGTTACCGAGCGAAGACCGCTTCAAGGGCTTCGGCGTTTCGGCCTGCGCCACCTGCGACGGGTTCTTTTTCCGCGACAAAGAAGTCGCGGTGATTGGCGGCGGCAACACGGCCGTTGAAGAAGCGCTCTACCTCACGCATCACGCGCGCAAAGTAACCGTCGTGCATCGGCGCGATTCGTTCAAAGCGGAAAAAATTCTTCAAGACCGCCTGTTCAAGAATCCGAAAATCAGCGTGCTTTGGAATCACGCCGTCGATGAAATCATCGGCGGCGATGAGCCGAGGGGTGTTTCAGGCGTCACGCTCAAACACGCAAAGACCGGCGCGCTCACCACGCTCAACGTCGATGGCGTTTTTGTCGCGATCGGCCACACGCCGAACACCGCGCTGTTCAAGGGCCAGATCGAGATGGATAGCGACACCTATATTCGAACCGTGCCCGGCAGCACAGCGACCAATATTCCGGGCGTCTTCGCGGCCGGCGACGTGCAAGACAAGATCTTCCGCCAGGCCGTGACCGCGGCCGGGACGGGCTGTATGGCGGCGCTCGAAGCCGAGAAATATCTGGCGGCGATCGATACGAAGGCCGTCGCGGCCGAATAGACCGAAAAGGCACGCCCCGTGATGGACTGGGACAAACTCCGCATCTTCCATGCCGTGGCCGAGGCCGGCAGCTTCACCTCGGCCGGCAAAGAGCTGAACATGAGTCAATCGGCGGTCAGCCGGCAAATCGCGGCGCTTGAGGAGGACCTAGGCGTCATCCTATTCCACCGCCATTCACGCGGTCTCATCATGACCGAGCCGGGCGAAACGCTCCGCGAGACCGCGCGCGAAGTGTTCGCCAAACTTGCCATGACCGAAGCGGCCTTAAGCGAATCGCGCGATCGGCCGAGCGGGCGCTTGACCGTGACGACAACCGTTGCCTTCGCCTCGATCTGGTTGACGCCCCGGCTGCGCGAATTTAATCGCCTTTACCCCGAGATCAGCCTGACCTTGCTGACCTCCGATACCGCGCTCGACCTCAGCATGCGCGAAGCCGATGTTGGCATCCGCATGGGCGCGCCGACCGAGCCCGACCTGGTGCGCCGTCATTTGATGACGATTCATAGCCACATTTACGCCTCGCCGGCCTATTTGGCGGAGGCCGGTCCGCTCGAGCGACCGACCGACCTCGCGCGCCATCGCTTGATTGTCTATGGCCAAGGCCCGCTGGTCTCGCTCACGAATCCCCATTGGCTGATCGACCTGTCGGGCGACCCCTCGGCGCAGGACCGCATCGTGCTTGAGGCGAACAACGTTTACTGCATGCTCCAGGCGGTTGAGAGCGGATTGGGGGTCGCCTCGCTACCCGATTACGCGGTCGCCGAGCACACCGCGCTCGTGCGGGTTCTCCCGGATCTTCAGGGCCCCTCGTTCGAGTGCTATTTCGTTTATGCCGAGGAAATGCGGCATTCGGCGCGGCTATCGGTGTTCCGCGATTACCTGCAAAAGCAGGTCGCCCGCTACCAATTCTGACGGATCGTTCTTGAAATGGGCGTGAGGAGCCATGCGTATATCGCATAGCTGGAATGCGGAACGGTCTCTGGCAATCAGATAGCATGGCTACTAAATACTGCGTTGCAACATGGCGGCTGCGCCCCTCCCTCCCCCCTAAGCGCGCTGTCATGTTCGGGTCCTGATTGGGCGTAACGCCCATCAGGCTCGGCCTCGGGCTCCGGCCTGTGGTAAGGGTCTTCGGATCCGACGTCTCCCAGACGTGAAGCCTCCCTGTTATGACTGGCCGGGCCTTCGGGCCCGGCCACTTTTTTTGTCTGAACGGGGGCGATCAGTCTGCGAGAAGCCCCGGGAGGCGACGCATATCCCGCAAGGGCTTCGCACCTGCGACAACCAATAGGTCAGGTTCGCGACGAATTGGCCCTGCAAGCGGCGCATATCCATAGACCGTCATGCCCGCCGCCTTGGCCGCCTCAACCCCCGCCACGCTATCTTCGACCACGACGCAGCGCTCAGTCGGCACCCCCATCTGCCGCGCCGCCAGCAAAAAGAGGTCGGGCGCCGGTTTGCCGTGGGCGACCTGCACCGCGCTGAAGAGCCGTCCCTCGAACGCCGGTAGAAGCCCGGTCAGACCCAGGGTCAGGCGCATTTTTTCAGGCTCGCCGCTCGACGCCACGCAAATCGGCAGAGCCAACGCGGCGATCGCCTCACCCACCCCCTCAATCGCGACCACGCCATGGCGTAGCGCCCTAAACAGGTGCTCTTGATAGGCGGGCAGAAAATCGGCGCCAAGCGCCAAGCCGCGCTCGCGGGCGACCTTGGCAACCACGCTGGTCATCGAGAGCCCGCGAAATTGCGCGTCGACCTCATCGGCCGACAGATCGAGGCCCGCCGATTTGAGCGCACGCGCAAGAACCAAATTGCCGATCGACTCGCTATCGACCAGCACACCGTCGCAATCGAAAATAACGAGGCTGAACCGGATCACATGAATAGTGGCTCTTTCTCGAGCCCTTCATAGAGCCCCGCCACGAACTCGGCATATCCGTTATAAAGCAGCGTCGGACGCATCTCGTCCAAACCGAGCACACGTTCGCTCGCCTGGCTCCAGCGCGGATGCGGCACCTCAGGATTCACATTGGCCCAAAAGCCATATTCCGATCCCGCCAATTTGGTCCAAAACGAAACCGGATAGGTTTCCTCGAAGCTGAAACGCACGATGCCTTTGACATGCTTGAAACCATATTTCCACGGCACGGCGAGCCTGAGCGGCGCACCGTTCTGCTTTGGAATGGGCTTGCCGTAATAGCCGGTCGCGATGAACGCGAGCTCGTTGGTGGCCTCGGCGATGGTCAAGCTATCGGTATAGGGCCAGGGATACCAAAATTGGCGCTGACCGCTTGCCACGTCGTCATTCTGAAACGTGCTCATGACCAAATATTTGGCCGAGCCGAGCGGCTTGGCGAGATCGACCAACGCCTTTAGCGGAAAACCGCTATAGGGCACCGCGATCGACCAGGCCTCAACGCAACGATGGCGATAGAGCCGTTCTTCGAGCGGCATTTGACGCAGCAGATCGTCGATCGCAATGGTGAGCGGCTTTTCAACCATGCCGCCGATCTCGACCGTCCAGGGGCGGAGCGGCAATTTGTGCGCCTCCTCCGAAATCTGCTTCGACGAACCGAATTCGTAATAATTATTGTAGCCCGTCGCGATCTCTTCCGACGTGATCGGCCGATCGAGCGTGAACTTCTCGTTGTGCTTGACCGGATAGAGCGCGGCACTTGGATCGACCTCCGGCGTTTCATCTGCAGCGCGCGCGCCTGCCGCGCCGAGCGAACCAAATCCTGCGAGTGCAATACCAAAACCGGCGGCCTTCAGAAGGGCACGCCGATTCAAAAAGACCGACCCCGAGGTCGCGACCGATTCAGGTAATTCCCAGCCGCGTGTGCGTTTGATCAACATGGCGATCTTGCCTCGGTTATTTGGCTGCCCCGCAAGAATGGCGGAGCGTTCCACCTCCAAATAGGCCGCCGGCCGATCACCGGCCAATCAAGCCATCGTGACAACGCCTTGAACGACGCTCGCCGACCGGCGCCCTTAGCGCAGCGCGCCGCAGGCGCGTTGGATACGCGTGCAGGCTTCTTTCAGGGCCTCGGTCGAGGTGGCGTAGGAGATACGGAAGAACGGGTCGAGCCCAAACGCCGTGCCATGCACAACCGCCACCCCTTCATCGTCGAGCAAATAGGCCGCGAAGTCCTCGGAGTTCTTGATCGACTTGCCCTTGGGCGTCGTCTTGCCGATCACGCCCGCGCAGCTCGGATAGACATAGAACGCGCCTTCCGGGCGGTGGCATTGCAGGCCCTTGACCTGGTTCAGCATCGAGACCACGAGGTCGCGGCGCTCTTGAAACACCTTGGCCCATTTGGGCAGAAAATCCTGCGGCCCATTCAGCGCCTCGACCGCGGCATATTGGCTAATCGAGGTCGGGTTCGAGGTCGATTGCGATTGAATCGCGCCCATCGCCTTGATCAAATTCGCCGGGCCGCCGGCATAACCGATGCGCCAGCCCGTCATCGCATAGCTTTTCGACACGCCATTGACCGTCAGCGTGCGGTCATAGAGCGCCGGCTCGACCTCGGCGATGGTATGAAATTCGAAGCCGTCATAGACGAGATGCTCATAAATATCGTCGGCCAAAATCCAGACATGGGGTTTCCGCACCAGCACGGCGGCGAGCGCCTTCAATTCATCGCGCGTATAGGCGGCGCCGGTCGGGTTCGACGGCGAGTTGAAGATCAGCCACTTCGTTTTGGCGGTAATGGCGCGCTCAAGCTGCTCGGGCTTCAGCTTGAAGCCAGCCTCGGGCGCCGCCTTCACAATCACCGGCGTGCCTTCGGCCAATTCCACCATGTCGGGATAGGACACCCAAAAGGGCGCCGGGATGATCACCTCATCGCCCGGGTCGACGGTCGCCATCAGCGCGTTATAAATGACGTGCTTGGCGCCCACGCCGACCGAAATTTGATTGGGCGCGTAGTCGAGCCCGTTCTCGCGCTTGAACTTGCCGGCAATTGCCTTTTTGAGCTCAGGGATTCCGTCGACCGCCGTGTATTTGGTCAGGCCCTTCGCCATCGCCTTGATCGCCGCGTCCTTGATCCAATCCGGCGTGTCGAAATCGGGCTCGCCGGCGCCGAGGCCGATCACGTCGCGCCCAGCGGCCTTCAGCTCGGCGGCCTTCTGGGTGATCGCCATGGTCGGCGATGGCTTGATGCGGGCAAGGCGGCGAGCGAGGATCGACATGATAGGGATTCCAGTAGTTTGAGGACGAGCGCCGACGCCACGACGCGGCGTAAACCTAGGCGCGCCGGGCCAAAGCGGCAAGACCCTGGAATGCCGAGCGCCGCCACGCCACATTAGCAATCCGATGATCCGCAACGGCGCCCTCTATGTCGCGAAACCGACCCGCCCGCCCCTCGCCGTGGGGGACGAAGCGCGGCCCTATGTCATGGAATCGCCCTTTCAACCGGCGGGCGACCAGCCACAGGCGATCGAGGCGCTTTGGCGGGGCCTCCAGGCCAGCGCGCGCGATCAGGTGCTCTTGGGCGTCACCGGTTCGGGCAAGACTTACACCATCGCCCATGTCATCGCCCGCGCCGCGCGACCCGCCCTCATTCTCGCGCCCAACAAAACACTGGCGGCGCAACTCTATGGCGAGATGAAGAGCTTCTTCCCAAACAACGCCATCGAATATTTCGTCTCCTATTACGACTATTACCAGCCCGAAGCCTATGTGCCGCGCACCGACACCTATATCGAGAAAGACGCCTCGATCAACGAACAGATCGACCGCATGCGGCACTCGGCAACGCGCGCGCTGCTCGAGCGCGACGATGTGATCATCGTGGCCTCGGTCTCGTGCATCTATGGCATCGGCTCGGTTGAAACCTATGCCGCCATGACGCTCTCGCTCGCCGAGCGCGAGCGCATCGAGCAGCGCGCTTTGATCGCCAAACTCGTCGATCTGCAATATCGCCGCAATAGCGCCACGCTCGAACGCGGCGATTTTCGCGTGCGCGGTGATTTGATCGAGGTCTTCCCGGCGCACTCCGAAGATCGCGCCTGGCGCATCTCCTTATTCGGCGATGAGATTGAATCGATCACCGAATTCGACCCGCTGACCGGCCAGCAAAGCACCAAGCTCGCAGCGATTCGCATCTTTCCGAATAGCCATTATGTAACGCCGCGCCCGACCATTCAGCAGGCCATTGAGCGGATCAAGCTCGATCTCAAGCTCCGCCTCGATGAATTCGCGCGCGACAACAAGTTGCTCGAAGCACAGCGGCTCGAACAACGCACGACCTTCGATCTCGAAATGATGCAGGCGACCGGCTCCTGCGCCGGCATCGAAAATTATTCGCGGTATTTGACCGGGCGTAATCCGGGCGATCCGCCGCCGACGTTGTTCGAATATTTGCCGCCGCACGCCATTCTCGTGGTCGATGAAAGCCACGTCACGGTGCCCCAGCTCGGCGGCATGTATCGCGGCGACTTCAAGCGAAAATCGACGCTCGCCGAATACGGCTTTCGCCTGCCCTCCTGCATCGATAATCGACCGCTCAAATTCGAGGAGTGGGAGACCATGCGGCCGCAGACGATTTTCGTCTCCGCGACGCCGGGGCCGTGGGAGCTCCAGCGCACCGAAGGCGTGTTCGTCGAGCAGGTGATCCGCCCGACCGGGCTGATCGACCCCGTGGTCCTGATCCGCCCGATCGAGAAGCAGGTCGACGATTTGATCGCCGAATGCCACGCCACCATCGCCAAGGGCTACCGCGTGCTCGTCACCACCCTGACCAAGCGCATGGCCGAGGATTTGACCGAATATCTCCACGAAGCCGGCGTCAAGGTGCGTTATTTGCATTCGGACGTCGAAACGCTGGAGCGGATCGAAATTATCCGCGATCTCAGGCTTGGCGCGTTCGACGTGCTGGTCGGGATAAATCTGTTACGCGAGGGCCTCGATATTCCCGAGTGCGCGCTGGTCGCCATTCTCGACGCCGACAAGGAAGGCTTTTTGCGGTCGGAAACCTCGCTGGTGCAAACGATCGGCCGCGCCGCGCGTAATGTCGACGGCTTCGTCATTCTCTATGCCGACACGATCACGCGCTCGATGTGGCGCGCGATGGACGAAACCAGCCGGCGGCGCGAAAAGCAGATGGCCTATAACGCGGCGAACGGCATCACGCCGGAAAGCATCAAGCGGCAAATTTCCGACATTCTCGACGGCGTCTATGAGCAGGATTATGTGACCGTCGACACCGGCGACGAGGAAACCAGGCACCTGATTGGCAATAATCTGGCGGCCTATATCGCCGACCTCGAAAAAAACATGAAGGCGGCGGCGGGCGAGCTGGAATTCGAGGAAGCGGCACGCCTCAGGGATGAAATCAGGCGCCTGCGGGAAAAAGATCTCGGCCTCGCCACCGAACGAAAAACCTCGAAGTCCGGTGCCGGTTCGGATGGCCGTTGGATTGGCCGCAGCCATGCTGGCGCTCCCGGCACGCGCGCGGGCAAACGCGGCAAGACCTCGCCGACCAAAATGAATTTCAAAAATTGAGGGCCGGCCGCGACCCAAGGCCGGCAAGCACCGCGCTCACGGATTGAGCGTATAGTTCTCGATCGTGCAAAGATCGACGCCGACCTCTTCCAACAGCGAGCCATCGGCCGCGACGAAGCGAATATCATAAAAGCACGTCTTGCCCTGTCCGGCGACGCTCACATCGGCCACCGCGCCAGAGGCCAGGCGCTCGGACCCAAGCACATCCTCGCTCCAATTATCTTCGAGGCTCGGGCTGACGCGGAGCTCGGTCAGGTCATAGCCCGAGGCGTTTTGCAGCTTGAAGCTATGCAGATTGCCGGCGACCGCCGCGCCCGGCAGCGCGATCGCGATACCAAGCACCGCGGCGCCGAGGATCAGGCCGAACGACAAGGGGACTTGGCTTTTCATGACGGTTTCCTTTTGCGCGGGGCACGGTCGGCCGTGCCAAAGCCGCCTATTTTGTTCCGCCTTTCATTGCTGATCCGTTAAGCATTGCAGATCAGCACCATGACTTGAGTGCCCGGCCTGAACCGGTCAGGATGCGCCCGCCATGGCCGCCCAAACCACGCCCGCTTTGCCCAAAGCCGCCCTCATCACGGGCGGCGCGCGGCGTATCGGCCGGGCGATTACCGAAGCGCTTGTCGCGCGCGGCTTTGCCGTCGCCATTCACTACCATCGCTCCGGCGAAGAGGCCCTGGCCCTGGTGAAGTCGATCCAGGCGCAAGGCGGCCGCGCGGTCGCGCTCAAGGCCGATCTGTCGACGGAGGCCGAAGTCTCGGCCCTGATGCCGCGCGCCACCGAGGCCCTCGGTCCGATCGGCCTTCTCATCAACAACGCCTCGGTGTTCGACTATGACGCGGCATCGACCGTCACGCGCGCGAGCTGGGACAGTCATCTTGAGACCAATTTTCGCGCGCCGTTCGTTTTGATTCAATCGCTCGCGCAGGGCCTGCCCAACGACGCGGCGGGCGCCGTCATCAATTTGATCGATCAGCGCGTCTGGAACCTGACACCGCATTTCGTTTCCTACACGCTGAGCAAAGCGGGGCTCTGGACCTTGACTCAAACATTGGCGCTGGCGCTCGCGCCGCGCATTCGCGTCAACGCGATCGGGCCCGGCCCAACCTTGCCGAGCGCGCGCCAAACGCCCGCACAATTTGCCGAGCAATGCGCACGCATGCCGCTGAAGCGCGGCGCCAGCACGGATGAAATCACCGCCGCAATGCGCTTTATTCTCGATGCGCCGTCGATGACCGGCCAAATGATCGCGCTCGATGGCGGGCAGCATCTCGGCTGGTCGCAACAAGCCGATCCGCGCCCCGAGGAATAAATCAATGACCGAGCCAAAGCGCTGCTTGCAGGCATCGGCGGAACAAACTCCCGGCTCTCAAGAGCGACACGTCTTCGTCCGCGATCTGGTCTTGAAATGCCAGATCGGTGTGCACGCGCATGAGCGCGGCGGCGTGCAACGTGTGCGCGTCAATGTCGATCTCGCGGTTCCGGATGAAGGGCCGATCGACGACAACATCCGGAACGTCGTGTCCTATGAAGATATCGTTGCCACCGTGAAGCGGCTGGTGGCCGGCGACCACATCAATTTAGTCGAAACGCTGGCCGAGCAAATCGCCCTCGCGTTGTTGAAGGACCAGCGGGTCTTGCGCGCGAAGATCAGGGTGGAGAAGCTCGACGTCTATCCGGAGACCTCGGGCGTCGGCGTCGAGCTCGTCCGGCACCGCCGGGGCGCTTAATCGTTAATCTGTTCACATTGGCGGGGCCGGGCTCAACGAGCGCCGCGCGCACCAGGGTCGAACACCTAGTCATCGAATAATTACCATACGATAACAATAGCTTGGCCTAAAGGTCAGGCTGTGACTAAAGCCCGGAAAATCAAACAGAACAATCCATCTCGATGACCAGCCCGGGACGTTTTCAACAGGCTTGCCCATAGGCCGATCAGCCCAAAGGAAGCATCCTAGAGGAAGCGCAAACCCACGGTCGATGATTGGGGTCGGCTAAGAATTCGCGCTGAGTAGCAGAGAATCTCAAGACCGGCCATAGAGCCGATCAATGTAATTGGCCGGACCAATTGGCCTATCCAAGTCATATGGACAGCTCAAAATTTTGGGTTGAAGATGCTTGCGGGGGATTACCCGTCGCCTTGAGGTGCCACCTAGCGTAACGAGACCGAGCAAAAACAGATAATCGCGTAGGCGACAAAGGAGGGGAGCCGCTATGTCGAGTTTACCCGATGCCTTAAATGTCATTTTCACCGAGGCCTATTACTGGGTCACGGTGGTGATGATGTTCTTGATCCACGTGGGTTTCTGTACCTACGAGGTTGGCGTCGCCCGACGCAAGAACGCGATGACCGTGGTGATGAAGAACACCATGCTCATCCCGCTCGTGACCGTGACCTTCTATTTCTTCGGTTGGTGGGTCTATTTCGCGTTCTCGAACGTACCGTTCAATGGTGGCTTCATCGATGCGCCCTTTGCACTGCCATGGGGCGAATTGATGGGCGGGCCGCATATGGGCGGCGGCGCGGATGGCAACGCACCGGTTTGGGCGCGCCTGAACGGCGTGTTCTGGGCCGCCTTCCTGCTCTTCTCCTGGACCACCGCCTCGATCGTCTCCGGCGCCGTGATGGAACGTATCCGTACCGGCGCGTTCTTTATATTCGCGGTGCTGGTCGGCTCGTTCACCTGGATTCTCGACGCCGCGTGGGGTTGGAATCCGGCGGGCTGGATGGTTCAGATCATGGGCTATCACGACGCCTATGCTTCGGGCGTGGTGCATGCCATCGCCGGCGGCTCAGCACTTGCCATCATCATCGTGCTCGGCCCGCGGATCGGCAAGTTTGGGCCGAATGGCGAGGTCCGTAACATTCTGCCGCATAATCCATGGTTGGTGACGATCGGCCTATTCCTGATTTTCACCGGCTTCTGGGGGTTCTACGCCGCGTGCAACATCCCGATCTTCGATATCGATGGAACCGACGGCGTGTTCTATTCGGCGACGAATATCTATCTGATGCCAACCACGCTCTCCGGCATCACGTTCAACTTCATCCTGTCGCTCTCGGGTGGCTTGATGGCCACCTACATCGTGAGCAAAGGCAACCCATTTTGGACTTATTCGGGCGGCCTGTGCGGCATCATCTCTGCCTCCGCCGGTAATGATCTCTACCACCCGATCATCGCGTTCGGCGTGGGTGCGATCGGCGCCGGCAGCGCGTATTACGTGCACAACATTTTGGAGCGTCGCTTCAAAATCGACGACCCGGTCGGCGCCGTCGCGGTGCATGGCTGGGGCGGCTTCTTCGGTACCGTGGTGGCCGGGTTCATTTTGTGGGGTTACCCGGCGGCCAATCCAACGAGCGAGGGCGTGGCTTGGTTCGCCACCGCCGAAGGCGCCCCGATGATCAACCCGCTGGGCAATGTCCTCGGCGCGTTCATCATGTTCTGGGTCCTCGGCTTCGTGCCTTGTTATTTGGTCGCGCGTCTCCTCAAGTATTTCAACATGCTGAGAGTGCCGCGCGAGGTCGAACTGGCCGGGTACGACACCTACAAATACGGCGATCCGTATCCGTACTTCCCGCACGAGGAAACCGAGTTCGAACCGGTCGAACGCGACCACGCCAAAGACGGTCGGTAGGAGGGCACCATGTTGATATCCACTGTGTTCGGCACGGGACTGACGACCTTCA
Source organism: Alphaproteobacteria bacterium (assembly GCA_009691045.1). Taxonomy (GTDB): domain Bacteria; phylum Pseudomonadota; class Alphaproteobacteria; order UBA828; family UBA828; genus SHWC01. The sequence goes on from SHWC01000037.1 coordinate 20,196, forward strand.
ACAATCCCTCGACCATCGGGCCCCTTTATCCGGGCGTTGGGGTCGAGTGGTTGTTGGTAATTATCGTCTTCGTGGCATGGCTCGCCTGGCACATCTACCAGCTCCGCGATGAAACGAAGCAGCTCAAGAAAGAGGCCGAGCATTTTCAAAAACTCGGTCTCGAAAAGGTGATGAACAGGAAACCTCACCGCGACACGATGCAATAACGGATCGACGAGGAATCGACATCAGGAGGGGCGGGCTCGATTGGGCCCGCCTCTTTCTTTTTCACAGAAAGGGTTCGCGAGGCGCCCCTCGCCTCATTGGTTATGCCAGGAAAAACGTTTGCCTGACAGTAAACGCGCGACTATCGTAGCCGCGATTTTCCGCGCAATCTCGCGGCCTAGATTAGAGGTTTGAAACGATGGCGACCGCCCCGATTTCTCTCCACGAGCGCTACAAGACCGATATCGAGATCGCGCGCGAGGCGAAGAAACGACCGATCATGGAACTCGCCAAGGACCGCCTCGGCATCGCCGCCGAACACCTCGAGCCCTATGGCCATTACAAGGCCAAAATCAGCCTCCCCTTCATCAAGACCCTCGAGAACAAACCCGACGGCAGACTGATCCTGGTCAGCGCGATCACGCCGACCCCGGCCGGTGAAGGCAAGACCACGACCACCGTTGGCCTCGGTGATGGCCTCAATCGGATCGGCAAAAAAGCCATCATCTGCCTGCGCGAGCCCAGCCTCGGCCCCTGCTTCGGCGTCAAAGGCGGCGCGGCCGGCGGCGGTTATGCCCAGGTCGTTCCGATGGAGGATATCAACCTCCATTTCACCGGCGATTTTCACGCGATCGGCACGGCTAACAATCTGCTCGCCGCGATGACCGACAATCACATCTATTGGGGCAATGCGCTCGGCATCGACCCGCGGCGCGTAACTTGGCGTCGCGTGCTCGATATGAACGATCGCGCGTTGCGGTCGATCGTCTCCTCGCTCGGTGGTGTCGCCAATGGCTTCCCGCGCGAAGACGGCTTCGACATCACGGTCGCGTCGGAAGTCATGGCGATCTTTTGCTTGTCGCGCGACGCGGCTGATTTGCGCCAGCGCCTCGGCAATGTCATCGCCGGCTATACGCGCGACAAAAAGCCGGTGCGCGCGCGCGATCTCAAAGCCGATGGCGCCATGGCGGTGCTACTTGGCGAGGCGATCGCGCCCAATCTGGTGCAAACGGTCGAAAACAACCCGGCGCTGATCCATGGCGGGCCGTTCGCCAATATCGCCCATGGCTGCAATTCGGTGATCGCCACGCGCACGGCGCTGAAGCTGGCGGATTATGTCGTCACCGAGGCGGGCTTTGGGGCCGATCTCGGCGCCGAGAAATTTTTCGACATCAAATGCCGCAAGGCCGGGCTCAAGCCCGCCGCCGCGGTCGTGGTCGCCACCATCCGCGCGCTAAAAATGCATGGCGGCGTCGCGAAGGACGATCTCAAAACCGAAAATCTCGCGGCGCTTAAAAAGGGCATGGCAAATCTGGAGCGCCATGTGAAGAACGTCGGCAAATTCGGCGTGCCGGTGGTGGTCGGCATCAACCGCTTTTCCGCCGATACCGAGGCCGAGATCAAGCTCGTTCGCGAGGCCAGCGCGGCACTCGGCGTCGAGGCGGTGTTGTGCGATCACTGGGCGCTGGGTAGCGCCGGCACCGAGGAGCTGGCGCGCACCGTGGTGCGCACGATCGAAACCAAGCCGTCCAATTTCAAACCGCTCTACCCGGACGAGATGAAACTTTGGGACAAGGTTTCGACCATCGCGCGCGAGCTTTATGGCGCGTCGGAGGTCGTGGCCGACACCGCGATCCGTAAGCAGTTCAGCGAACTTCAAGAGGGCGGTTTCGGCCACTATCCGGTCTGTATCGCCAAGACCCAATACAGCTTCTCGACCGACCCCAATTTGAAGGGCGCGCCGAGCGGCCACGTCATCCCGATCCGCGAGCTTCGGCTATCGGCGGGCGCGGAGTTCGTGGTCGTCGTCTGCGGCGAGATCATGACCATGCCGGGCCTGCCCAAAGTGCCGGCGGCGAATTCGATCGAGCACGACGCGGACGGCCATATCGCCGGCCTATTTTAGCCGACTCGTCTCGCGCAGCGATTGGGTGGACGACGCCTCATGCTATGCTGCGTCGCCACCAAGGGCGGTTCCGCATGTATATCCCAGCGCATTTCAACATCGATGAGCTCGCGGCCAAGCACGGCCTGATCGAGGCTCATCCGTTCGGCACACTGATCGTCACGCTCGACGGCAGGTCCGAGGCGACTCACCTACCCGTTCTGCTCGACCGAAGCGACGGGCCGCTCGGCACATTGCGCGCTCACATGGCACGCGCCAATCCATCATGGCGCGCCTTCGATGGCAAAGCCGAGACCCTGGTCATGTTCCTGTCGGTCGAGGGCTATATTTCGCCCGACTGGTATGAGAGCGAGCACCAGGTGCCAACCTGGAATTATGTCGCGGTCCACGCCTATGGCGTCGCGAAAGTGCTGGATGACGAGGGCACCGTGCGCTTGCTCGATCGATTGAGCGCACGACATGAGAACGAGCTCGCGCCGAAGCGGCCCTGGACCAGCGACAAACTCGATCCCGATTATTTCGCTAAACTACGCGGCGCCATCATTGCCTTTGAGATCTCCATCACCAGATTAGAAGGCAAGACGAAATTGAGCCAAAACAAAACCGCGGCCGATGTGGCCGGCGCGGCGGCGGCGCTTGAGAGCCGCGGCGGCGAGAAAGGCCAGGCGCTCGCC
>SHWC01000038.1 GCA_009691045.1 Alphaproteobacteria bacterium
GCGTCGTCGAGCGGAAGCGGGAGGAGCGACGCAAGAAGGAAGAGGCCGAACTCGCCGAGCTTCTGGCGAGCCAAGACGAAGCCAGCGTCTACGACGACACGGACTTCAACTTCGGCCGCTGATCGCCTCTTTGCTTCGGGCTTGAACTCCGCCGAAACGCGGCCCATAAGGGGCGCCGCCCGCCGCGATTCGCCGCGAGTCGGGGCGCCGATGTCCGAGCCATGCCATGCACGACCTCAAAGCGATTCGCGATAATCCGGATCAGTTCGACGCCGCGCTGAAGCGCCGCGGCATGCCGCCATCGGCGGCCGCGATCATCGAGCTTGATGCCGAGCGGCGGCGCTTGCAGACCGAATTTCAGGCCGTGCAGGCGCGCCGCAATGAAGCCTCCAAACTGATCGGCCAGGCCAAGGCCAAGAAGGAGGACGCCACCGCCTTGATGGCCGAGGTCGCGACCTTGAAGGATCGCACCCAGGCGCTCGAGACCGAGGAACGCGCGGTCGGCGAAGCACTCGATAAAAACCTTTCGGAGTTTCCCAATCTGCCGGCGAGTGACGTGCCGGACGGGCTCGATGAAAAGCACAATGTCGAACTCCGGCGCGTTGGCGAACCGCGCAAATTCAGCTTCGCGCCGAAGCAGCATTTCGAGCTCGGCGAAAACCTAAAATTGATGGATTTCGAGCGTGCCGCGAAATTATCGGGCGCGCGCTTCGTGGTGCTGTCGGGCGCGCTGGCGCGGCTTGAGCGCGCGCTAGCGGCCTACATGCTCGATTTGCACACCAAAGAGTTCGGATATACCGAGGTAAGCCCGCCGATGCTCGTGCGTGAATCGGCTCTATATGGAACGGGCCAGCTCCCGAAGTTTGGCGGGGACCTCTTTAAGACGGAAATATTTGATCCAATTGATCTCGGCCGACGAGTGCAGAAGCGAGCCTGGCCGCTTTTTGTCGAAAAATTCAAACTTTGGTCCGAGGAAGGAACTAAAAAAAATATTAGTGCGCTCCAGTTACAACACCAGAAAGAATTTGAGGACAACATTGTCAATCAATTTGAGCAGGAGATCAAAGAGACGGGCCTGTTTGAGCAAAGATGGCTTATCCCCACCGCCGAGGTTCCGCTTACGAATCTCGTCGCAGACGAAATTTTGGACGAGGCCACACTGCCCAAACGCCTGACGGCCTTGACCGCTTGCTTCAGGGCCGAGGCCGGCGCGGCAGGCCGGGATACGCGCGGCATGATCCGCCAACACCAATTCGCTAAGGTCGAACTCGTCAGCATCGCCCATCCCGATCAATCGAATGACGAGCATGAGCGCATGACGGCGTGCGCCGAAGCGGTGTTGAAAGGCCTGGAACTGCCCTTCCGCACCATGGTGCTGTGCGCCGGCGATATGGGCTTTTCCGCGCGCAAGACCTATGACATCGAGGTCTGGTTGCCCGGCCAAAGTGCCTATCGCGAAATCTCGAGCTGCTCCAATTGCGGCGATTTCCAAGCGCGGCGCATGAAGGCGCGCTTCCGCCGCAAAGGTGAGAAGGGCACGCAATTTGTGCACACGCTCAATGGTTCGGGCCTGGCGGTCGGGCGCACACTGATCGCCGTGCTCGAGAACTACCAGGAAGAAGATGGTTCGGTGACGATCCCGACGGCGCTGAGGCCGTTCATGGATGGCATGACTCGAATCGAGGCCGCCAAGCGTTGATGCGAATTCTGCTCGCGAACGATGATGGCATTTTTGCACCCGGCCTGCGCGTGTTGGAGCGCGCCGCACGGACGCTTTCGGATGATGTGTGGATCGTCGCGCCCGAGACCGAGCAAAGCGCCGCCTCTCATTCGCTGACGCTGCACCAGCCGCTTCGTCTCCGCCGTCTTTCCGCGCGGCGCTATGCGGTCAATGGCACGCCGACCGATTGCGTCTATCTCGCCCTCAATCAGCTATTGGCCGATCGCCCGCCGGACCTTGTGCTTTCGGGCGTCAACCGGGGCAGCAATATCGGCGAGGACGTGACCTATTCGGGCACCATCGCCGCGGCCATGGAGGCGACGCTCTTGGGCGTGCCGGCGATCGCCTTTAGCCAGGTCTTCGAGGATGGTCATCCGCTTAAATGGAAGACCGCCGAGGCCTGGGTGCCACGCGTGGTCAGCAAACTCACCAAGCAAGGCTGGCCGAAACACGTGCTGATCAATGCCAACATCCCCGATGTGCTGCCTAAGGCGGTCAAGGGCATTCAGGTGACCAGCCAGTCGCTCGACGAGGTCGGCGATCTTTGCGTGGAGCGGGTCGATCCGCGCGGGCGGACCTATTTCTGGGTTGGCATGGCGCGCGCCGAAACCCAACCCGGCCGACCGGGGACGGATTTGCACGCGGTCAATCAGGGCTATGTGTCGGTCACGCCGCTCCACCTTGACCTGACGCATCGCGCCACGCTCACGAAGCTTAGGAAGGCGCTCGCGTGACCGACGAGGCGCGGCGCATCCGGCTCATCATGGAACTCCGCAGCCAGGGCATCACCGACACGCGGGTCTTGGCGGCGATTGAACGGGTCCCACGCGAGATTTTTGTGGCGGCGGCGTTTCAGGATCAGGCCTATGAAAATATCGCGCTGCCGATCGAATCGGGCCAAACCATCAGCCAACCCTATGTCGTCGCGGCCATGACCGAGGCGCTGGAGGTGGGCGCGCGCATGAAAGTGCTTGAGATCGGCACGGGCTCAGGCTACCAGGCGGCCGTCCTATCGCATCTATGCCGGCGGCTTTACACCATCGAGCGCCACCGCGAGCTTTTGCAAGGCGCGGAAAAGCGCTTCGCGCAACTCAAGCTCAGAAACGTGGTGACCAAATGGGGTGATGGCACGAAGGGTTGGCCTGAACAGGCACCCTTCGACCGCATCATCGTCACCGCCGCGTCGCGCGATGCGCCGCAGGCCTTGCTCGATCAACTGGCGGTCGGCGGCATCATGGTCATTCCGCTCGCTGCGAACGGGCGCGACCAGGAGCTTGTGAAAATCAAACGCGATGCGCGCGGCTACAGCCGGGAAAGCTTTATGCCCGTGCGTTTCGTACCACTCATTCCCGATGCGCCGGAGGAGGCGCCCAAACGGTGAGACTGGTACGCAATTGGCTTCCGCGGGGGGCAATGGCGCATGATGAAATTCCAATGCCCCGAGTCGCCGCCCGATCGTTCTCCCCCGTTATCCTCGCTTTGATCGGCGCGGCCATTGTGGTGGGGTGCGTGCCCTCTATGCCGCGTTTCTGGTCGAGCGAACCGGCGGAGACGACCGCGCCATCCGAGGTGACCACGAGCACCGGCCAAGCGATTGGCGATGGCGGGGCGGCGCAGGTCGAGCTTGATCCGCTTGCGGACCCGGGTGCGGCGCGGCCGAGCGGTAATGAGATAACAGTGCCGTCAGGCAAAACCCTCTATGCCATCGCGCGCGACCATGACGTGGCGGTCCGCGATCTGATCGTATTGAACCAACTCGAGCCGCCCTATCGTCTGCTCGCGGGGCAGACCCTCAAATTGCCGACCGAGCGGACTTATCTCGTGCAGCGCGGCGACACGCTTTATGGCGTGGCGCGGCGTCTCGGCGTCGATCTTCACATGTTGGTGCAGCGAAATAATTTGCCACCGCCTTACAAAGTTCTGGTCGGCATGCGCCTCAAATTGCCGTCGCCACGCGAACCGTTGGGTGAGATCGCCGAGCCGGCAATTCCCAGGCCAACCCAAGTGGCGAGCGTCGTGGTGCTACCACCGCCGCCGCCACCCAGGCCTGATATCCTATTGGCGGAGAATACGGCCGAGCCTCTGTCGATCAAGAAGGTCGCCGCGGTATCGCCCGCGGCCGGGCCGCGTTCGGCGCGTTTGATCGCGCCGCCGGCGCGTGCGGGGGCACGTTTCTTCTGGCCGGTAAAGGGCAAGGTCGTATCGCAATTCGGGCGCCAGGGCGGTGGCGTGCAGCATGATGGCATCGCGATCGCCGTGCCGCGCGGCACCCCGGTCAAGGCGTCAGAAAACGGCGTCGTCGCCTATGCCGGGAGTGACCTCAAGGCCTATGGAAATCTGTTATTGATTCGTCATGCCAATGGCTGGATGACCGCCTATGCGCACAACGAAACACTGCTCGTGCGCGAAGGCGATGTGGTCAAGCGCGGCCAGGTTATCGCGCGCGCCGGGGCTTCCGGCAATGCAAAGGCCTCTCAGGCCTATTTCGAAATCAGGCACCAGGGCAAGCCGGTCGACCCCTTGGCGCATTTGTCGAAAGGCTGAGCGGCGCTTGGCTAGACCTTCTTCCCCGGTCCGCCAAGCGGCGTTCCGAGCCGGCCGGCGAGATCTTGCACATATTGCCAAGCGACCCGTCCTGAGCGCGAGCCGCGCGTCATGCTCCATTCGAGCGCCTCGGCGCGCAGCGTCTCAGGCGCAATCTTGAGCCCGTGGCTTCGCACATAGCCCTCGACCATGGCGAAGAACGTCTCCTGATCGCAGGAATGGAAGCCAAGCCAAAGCCCGAAGCGATCCGACAGCGAGACCGATTCCTCGACCGCTTCGCCCGGATTGATCGCGGTCGAGCGTTCGTTCTCGATCATCTCGCGCGCCATCAAGTGCCGTCGATTTGACGTCGCGTAGAACAACACATTGTCGGGCCGGCCTTCGATGCCGCCCTCAAGCACGGCCTTGAGCGACTTATAGGTCGAGTCCTTCGCCTCGAACGACAAATCATCGCAAAAGACGACGCAACGCCGCTTGGTCTGCCGCAACAAGGCGAGCAGGCGCGGCAGCGTGGGAATATCCTCGCGGTGGATTTCGATCAAAACGAGGCCGCGCGGCAGGCGTTGATTGACCTCGGCATGCACTGCCTTGACCAAAGAGCTCTTGCCCATGCCGCGCGCGCCCCAGAGCAAGGCATTATTGGCCGGCATACCGCGTGCGAAACGAAGCGTGTTGTCGAGCAAGAGATCGCGGACCCGATCAATGCCGCGGAGGAGCGAAAGCTCAACCCGGTTGATCACGGGAACGGGCTCGATCCGCCCGTTTTCGGCGTGCCAAACATAACCATCGGCGATGCCGAGATCGGTTTCGGCCGGCGGTGGCGGCGCAAGCCGCTCAAGCGCGGCGGCAACGCGTGTTAATAAGGGGATCAGGTCGCGGTCGGTCATGGTTGGGCGCGGGGCCTATCGGCTCGTGGGGCGCGGACCGTAGCACAGCCCTTTATGGGCGCAAATCGCACGTGCCTTTATCGTTTGCCCCTCGCTGTATTTGCCCGTATGTTGCCCTCCCGCTTCCCTGACCGGGAACAAAGTAAGACCAAGGAGATTCTGATGCTTCGTACGCTCTTGCTCGGTGCATTGATCGTTGTCGTGCCGCTATTGGCGGCGTGTCAACCCGGCGGGGGAACAGGCGCGGCCGGCGAGCAAGGCGGGGGTAGCGACATTCTGATGTCGATCCTGCCTTTGGTGCTGATCTTCGTCGTGTTCTATTTCCTGCTCATTCGGCCGCAGCAAAAAAAGCAAAAGGCGCTCAAGGAGATGCTCTCGGGCGTCAAGCGCGGCGATGACATCGTGACCACGAGCGGCATGATCGGTCGCGTGATCAAGATCGATCGCGACAATAATTTGTTGGTCGAGGTCGCGCCGAACGTCCGCATTAAGTTCATGCGGAGCGCGGTGGCCGAAATCGTTCGTCGTCCGGAACCGTCGCGCTCGGCGGGTGATGATGACGACAATGACAATGAGGTCGAGGCGGATGACGAGCCGGGTGATGCTGGTTCAACACCTCCGCAGTCGGGCAACAGATAGGGGCACCGGGCGGCCAAGCGCCGCCCGGGACTCATTTCTATGCTGAAGATCAAGACCTGGCAGATCGTGCTGGTCGTGCTGATCTGCGCGGCCGGCATTCTGTTCGCTTTGCCAAATATCTTCAGCAAGAGTGCGCTTGAGGCTTATCCAAACTGGTTGCCGCGCGCGCCGCTAAATCTGGGTCTTGATTTGCAGGGCGGCTCGCACCTTGTGCTCGAGGTGCAGGTCGAGCAAATGATCGGCGAGCGACTGACCGGCCTTGTCGATGAAATGCGCGCCAAGCTCCGCAGCGAGAAGCTTGGCTATACCGGGCTCAAGATCGTCGGCGATTCGGCTCAGGTTCAGCTCACTAATCCCGAATCATTGGAGCGTGCGGCTCAACTGATCCGTGAGATTGACAAGCAGCTCGAGCTCGTCACCACGCCGGAGGGCCGCATCGAGGCCCACCTAAGTGGCGCCGCGCGCGATGAATTGACCAAATCGGCGGTCAGCCAATCGATTGAAATCGTCCGTCGCCGTATTGACGAAACCGGCACGCGCGAGCCCACCATTCAACGTCAAGGCTCAGATCGCGTTCTTGTCCAATTACCCGGCATTGACGATCCCGAGCGGGTCAAAACCCTCCTCGGCAAGACCGCGAAACTGACCTTCCATCTGCTCGACCCCAGCATTGCGCCCGACGCCGCGCGGCGCGAAGGCGTGCCGCCGACCAGCATGTTGCTGCCCTCCGATGAGTTGACCGAGGAGGGCAAGCCCGCCAATGAGTTTGTCGTGCGCAAGCGGGTCATTCTGGGCGGCGACATGCTGGTTGATTCGCAGCCGAGCTTTCAAGACAACCAACCGGTCGTGAGCTTCAAATTCGATGCCATCGGCGCGCGCCGCTTCGGCGAGGTGACCAAGGAGAATGTCGGCAAGCCCTTCGCCATCGTGCTCGACGGCAAGGTGATCAGCGCGCCGGTGATTCGCGAAGCCATTCTTGGCGGCTCGGGCATTATCAGCGGCAGTTTCACGACCCAAACCGCGTCTGACCTCGCGCTATTGCTGCGCGCCGGTGCCCTGCCGGCGCCAATGACCGTGATCGAGGAGCGCACCGTCGGCCCCGATCTGGGCGCCGATTCGATTGAGGCCGGCGCCTTGGCCTCGCTCGTCGCGTTGGTCGCCGTCATCGTGTTCATGCTGCTCAGCTACGGCTTTTTCGGCTTGGTCGCCAATGTCGCGCTGGTGCTAAACTTGATCCTGATGGTCGCGATCATGTCCTTGTTCCAGGCCACGCTCACGCTTCCGGGCATCGCCGGTATCGTCTTGACGCTCGGCGTCGCGGTCGATGCCAATGTGCTGATCTATGAGCGTATTCGCGAGGAAGTGCGCAATGGCAAGGGCACCTTTGGCGCCATGGAGGCAGGTTTTAGGCGCGCCTTTGCCACAATTCTCGACTCAAACCTGACCCATCTGATTTCAGCCATCGTGCTCTATGCGGTTGGCACGGGTCCGATCCGTGGCTTCGCCGTTGCGGCTGGTATTGGCGTGGTGACCACGCTGTTCACGCAGGTGCTGGTCTCACGCTACATGCTGGTTTTGTGGCTGCGCGCGCGTCGGCCGCAAAAGCTGCCGCTCTAGAGGCTGCCCCCGTCATGCGCCACCTTCGAATGATCCCGGACGGCACCAAGATCCCCTTCATGGGGACGCACAGAATTTGGATGGCGGTCTCGCTCCTGTTGTGTGCTGCGGCCATCGTGTTGATGTTCACCAAGACCTTGAATTTCGGCGTCGACTTTACCGGCGGCATTCTGATGGAGGTCGATACCGGAAAGCCGGCGGATCTCGAGGCCATGCGTGGCACACTCGGCGGTCTTGGCGTCGGCACGGTCGCGCTTCAAGGCTTTAGTTCGGCGAGTGCCGTGTTGATCCGCCTGCCGCAGCAAGAGGGCGGCGAGGCGGCGCAGAACGAGGCGATCCTAAAGGTGCGGGCCTCGCTGGCCGAGCAATATGGCGAGGGCGTGAGCTATCGGCGCGTGGAACTGGTCGGCCCTAAGGTTGGCGCCGAGCTGATCCAAGACGGCATCATCGCGGTCGTCGTCGCCATCGTCCTGATGTTGGTCTATGTCTGGTTCCGCTTTGAATTGCCGTTCGGCGTTGGCGCGGTGGTCGCGATTCTGCACGACGTCTTGTTCACGCTCGGAATCTACGCCCTATCCGGCTTCGAGTTCAGCCTGTCGACGGTTGCCGCGGTGCTCCTCATCATCGGGTATTCGATGAACGACACGGTCGTGGTGTATGACCGCGTGCGCGAGAATTTGCGCAAATATAAATCGATGGCGCTTCCCGATCTGATCGACCGTTCGGTCAATGAAACATTGGCGCGCACGATCGTAACCTCGGTGACCGCCCTGCTCGCGCTCGGCGCGCTTTTGGCCTTTGGCGGCGATGTGATCCGCGACTTCGCCTTCGCCATGTTCATCGGCGTGATCGTCGGCACCTATTCGTCGATTTTCGTTGCTTCGGCCTCGCTCCTCTATATCCGCCCGAATCGCAAAGCGGGCGAGAAGAAAGCTGTGGGCCCGGTGTCGGAATATGACGAGATCGAACAGCGTCACCGCGAACAGGCCGAGGAATTCGCGCCAACCGAAGCGTTCGATGAGCCGCCGGAAGAGCCATCGCCGTCATCGCCATCCGGCGCTCAGCGCAAGCGGGCAAGTTCGTCGCGCTCCAGGCGGCGCCGGCGCGACCGTTAGACGACCAGGGGGACTTTTCGAATTGGACATCACCCCCACGATCCCGAGCGACCGCCAATATGTTCAGCGCTACGACGCGTTCGGGTTTCGGGTCACCGGTGTCGAGCTAAGCGGCTCGGTGATTGTTCTGCCCGACCGCACCGTGTCTTGGCCTATCAACCAGCTCGATGAAGTAGATCTCGCGTCCCTTCAAGTCGCCATTGAAGCCGTACCTAAACCAGAGATCTTGATCCTGGGCTGTGGCCGCCGCGGCGCACCCCCGGATATGAGTCTTCGGGCGGCGCTCAAAGCGCACGGTATAGCTCTTGAAATGATGGATACGGGCGCGGCCTGCCGCACCTATAACGTTCTATTGGGTGAGAGGCGCCTGGCCGCCGCGGCCTTGATCAAGCTCGGCGCCTGAGCGGGCAAAAAAAGCCGGACCGCGTCGCGGCCCGGCCTTTCTATGATCGTTAAGTCGTCGGCTTAGTAGACGTTCTGTGCCGAGACCATCGCGTAGATCATCGGGATCGAAAGCATCGTATTGAAGCGTGAGACGAGCATCGCCGTGCGTGCCGCGCGCTTCTTGACGTCAGGCGTCGCATCAACAATCCCAAGCGCCTTTTTCTGGTTCGGCCAAATGATGAACCAGACATTGAAGGCCATGATCAGCGCCAGCCACATGCCAATGCCGATCGCGGTGTGCTTGGCGACTCCATCGGTGATGCCCAGCGCGAGCGCGTCACCGATATAGCCGAGCCATCCGGCCAGAATGACGCCGGTAATCACGGTGACCAGCGCGGCCCAGCGGAACCAGAACAGCGCCTTAGGCGCGATTACTTTCGAGATCGCGGGTTTTTGCTCGTCAGGAATCTTCGGCATCGAAATCATTTGCACGAAGTTGAAATACCAGAGCAGGCCGATCCACATGATCGCTGAAAGCACGTGGATCCAGCGGAACATGAACATGCCCCAGACGTCGTCGAATAGATTCATGGCTATGTCTCCTTGTCCCCCGGCCTAGTTGCTCGGCTCGGTGCTGGTGGCCGCTCCGGCGTCACCGCCTTCCGTGGCCGCCGGCTGTTCGCTCGCTGCCGGCGCGGTCGCCTCGCCGGTATCCCAATAGAAGATCGCCACGATCAACACCATGATGGCGGTCAGGGCGACCCCGAGGCCAATGGTGGTGTGGAGCGATTCCAAAGGGTTTTTCATGGTGAATCCTCCGTTTGCGCAGGTCGCGTAGACATTGATGACCGACTCGCGACAGGTAAGCATACGCGTTTGCTCGGGTATTTCAACGTAACCACGACCAGATGTCGCGCTTTGCGCCTTATTGGGTTCAGTGAGGTCGCGGGCGAGAGAGAAGGTGGCGGGCGGCCTTTTGGCCGGAATGCACCGCACCTTCTATCGTTGCGGGCAGGCCGGTATCGGTCCAATCGCCGGCAAAAAGCAGATTAGCGTGGTGTCCCTGGGTCGGGGCCCGGAGGCCGAGCATCGCGGGTGTTTGTGCGAAGGTCGCGCGTTTCTCCTTCACGACTCGATGCGGTGGCATGGGTTCATTGCGCCGGTCGAGCGCGATGGCGACGTCCGTCCAGATTAACGCCGCGATGTCGTCCGCCGATCGTTCGGCGAGCGCATCGGCCGCGCTCACGGTGACTGATACAACATGACCACGGGCGAAGATCCATTGCGCGGTACCGCCGACCACGCCGAGGAGACCGCTGTCCTCGGGCAAAGTGACCGGCTCGTTCAGTAAATAATGTGCGTTGACGATGGCGCGTGTTTCGAGCGGCGCCTTAAGGCCAGGGACGAGATCGGCCGCGACCGAGGGCGGGACCGCGAGCACCAGATAATCATCCTGTCCGAGCGCAAAATTATCATTGCCGAAATCGAGGGCCCGGACCGAATTCTGATCGAACTCGAGCCGACGCAATCGCACCCCCAGACGCACCTCGGCACCCTGAGATTTCAAATAAGCGATTCCGGGCTGGACCAGATCGGGCCCAAGCCCCTGCCGCGCGAAATAAGGGCGACAGGCGGCTTCGCCGGCCCCAAAGGTCAACCGCATGACTGGCCAGAGCAGGGCAGCGGCACCCTCTTCGATCGATGTGTTCAGTACGGCGACGGTCAACGGCTCGAACAACCGCTCGACAATCGGCCGCCGCGCGCCGCGCAACGCGCTCGCAACGGTCGCGCTCTTGGGCGCGAAGGCGAGCCGAAGCCCGCTCAGATAATCCGACCATATCGTGCCCGGTATGCGACGCGAGGGCGCAAAAATCCACCAGGGCAGGCGACCGCGATTGGGCCTCACGGTCCAGCGTTCGCCGGTGCGGAGATCGACGAACGGGAAGATCGCTGCGGCGGGGCAGGTCAATCGCGCGCGCGCGCCGATCGTATCGAGATAGTGAAAGAGGGCCGGATTGGCGCCGAGGATCAGGTGATTGCCATTGTCGATCATGCGGCCGAGCACGTCGTCATGATAGGAACGGCAGCGCCCGCCGGCCTGAACCGCGGCCTCGTGGAGCACGACGCGCCGACCGCCACGGCCGACAAGTTCCGTCGCGCAGGCGAGGCCGGCCATGCCGGCGCCGATGATGTGGACGATACTGCTCATGGAAGAGAGGCAGGGGCGCGGGGCGCGTTCATGACGGCCGGTATAGCCGAGCCTGCCCCGGGCTGGCAAACCGAAGCCTTCCATGCCATGTAGCCTTCGATGAGCCAGGCCCAAAATGCCGACCGCGCGCTAATCGATTTGGTTCGCCGGGTCGATCATGACCGTTTCCTCTGCGCCTTGTTCGCGCCACGGGAGCGGCAGGCGGCGTTGTTTGGCTTGATCGCTTTCAACCATGAAATCGGGCGCGTGCGCGAGACCGTGAGCGAGCCCTTGCTGGGTCAAATTCGCCTGCAATGGTGGCGCGAGGCGATTGCAGGAATTTACGACGGCACGCCACGGCGCCATGAGGTGGTTACACCACTCGTCATGGCGGTGCGCAGTCATGGTTTAAGTCGAGGCTATTTCGATACGCTGATCGATGGCCGTGAGCGCGATCTCGACGACGCGCCGCCGGCCACGATGGCCGACCTCTTAGCCTATGTCGACGCAACGGCGGCGCCGCTTGGCACGCTGATGGTCGAGGTGCTCGGCGCCGCCGGTTCGACGCAGGCGCTCGCCGCAGCAAGGCACGCGGCAATCGCCTATGCGCTGGTCGGGTTGATGCGTGCCCTGCCGTTCCATGCGCGCCAATCGCGGCTCTATCTGCCGTCGGATCGCCTCGCCGCGCACGGCGCCGCACAGAGCGACGTGCTTGGCGGGAGATTTTCGCCGGCGCTTGGCGTGGTGATTGGCGAGGTCTTGGCGCTTGCCGAGGCGCGCATCGCAGCGGCGCGTCATTCAGCCTGGGGCGCTCCGCGCGCCGCCCGGGTTGCCCTGCTTCCGGCTTCGCTCGCGGCCATGTATGGAACGCGGTTCAAGACCGTGGCTAACAATCCGTTCGACGAGCGGCTTTCGATCGGCCCGCTCAAACGCCAGCTAAACTTGTGGTGGGCAAAAGCGAGCGGACGGCTCTAGGCCGCTTCATCGCTCCGTCGGCCGAGCCAGAGATCGAGATCAATGAGCGCGCGGCAGCTGATGGCTGGCTTGCGATCGCGCTTTTTCTCGCGCGCTTCGAGCGGCGGGAAGAGGCCGAAATTCACGTTCATCGGTTGGAACGTATCCTTGCCGTCGATATGCCCGATCGTGATATGCGAGAGCAGCGCGCCGAGCGCGGTGGTCGGCGGCGGCGGCAGGATCATTTCTTCGCGCATCTCGGCCGCCGCGAAGCGGCCAGCCAAGAGTCCGATCGCGGCGCTCTCGACATAGCCTTCAACGCCGGTGATCTGCCCGGCGAAGCGCACATTGGGCCGCACTTTGAGACGAAGCGCGCTATCGAGCAGCTTCGGGCTATTGATGAACGTGTTGCGGTGAATGCCGCCAAGGCGCGCGAATTCAGCGCCCTCAAGTCCGGGGATGGTACGGAACAGGCGCACCTGCTCGCTGTGTTTCAATTTGGTTTGAAAGCCGACGATGTTGTAGAGCGTGCCGAGCGCGTTGTCCTGGCGCAGCTGCACCACCGCGTGCGCGCGCCGGCCCGTGCGCGGGTCGGTCAAGCCCACCGGTTTCATCGGCCCATAACGCAAGGTATCGAGGCCGCGCTCGGCCATCACCTCGATCGGCAAACAGCCTTCGAAATAGGGCGTCGATTTTTCCCACTCTTTGAATTCGGTTTTGGTACCGCTGCGCAGACCCTCGATGAAGGCGTCATATTGGGCTTGATCAAGCGGGCAATTGATATAGGCGGCGGTGTCGCCGCCTGGGCCGGCTTTGTCATAACGCGATTGACGCCAGGCGATCTTCATATCGATCGTCTCGGCATGAACGATCGGCGCGATCGCATCGAAGAACGCAAGCGCATCCTCTCCGGTCAAAGCGCGTATTGATTCCGCGAGATCGGGTGAGGTAAGGGGGCCTGTCGCGATGATCGTCGGGCCATCATCGGGCGATGGGATGCCGCGTCGTTCTTCGCGCACGATGGTGATCAAGGGCTCGGCCTCAAGCGCGCCCTCAACCGCCGCTGAGAAGCCCTCGCGATCGACCGCGAGCGCATCGCCCGCCGGGACTTTGTGCGTGTCGGCTGAAGCGAGGATCAGCGAGCCGGCTCGACGCATCTCCTCGTGCAGGAGTCCAACCGCATTGGCGTTCGCATTGTCCGACCGGAATGAATTGGAACAGACGAGCTCGGCCAGGCGCGCCGTCTCATGCGCCTCGGTCTGGCGCTCCGGGCGCATTTCATAAAGCCTCACGGCAATTCCCGCGCGCGCGAGCTGCCACGCGGCTTCGGAGCCCGCCAGCCCGCCGCCGATGATCGTGACGCGCGGGGTGGTCATGCCACCTGCCGCCGACCCTTGCGGGACGCGGTCTTGGCGAAGCGGCGCGGGTTCAGCACCTGGGCCAGATATTGTCCGGTATAGCTACTCGGCAGGCCCGCGATCGCTTCGGGCGTGCCGGCGCCGATGATGCCGCCGCCGCCATCGCCGCCCTCAGGCCCGAGATCTAGTATCCAATCGGCGGTCTTGATGACCTCAAGATTGTGCTCGATCACCACCACCGTATTACCGGTCTGCACCAGCGCGTGGAGCACTTCGAGCAGCTTGCGCACATCGCCATAATGGAGCCCGGTGGTCGGCTCATCGAGAATGTAGAGTGTACGGCCCGTGGCACGGCGCGACAATTCCTTGGCGAGCTTGACGCGCTGCGCCTCGCCGCCGGAGAGCGTGGTTGCCTGCTGGCCGACATGGATATAGCCGAGGCCGACACGCTGCAATGTTTCGAGCTTGTCGCGGATCGAGGGCACGGCCTTGAAAAAGGCCGCGCCGTCATCGACCGTCATTTCCAGCACATCGGCGATCGAGCGATCGCGATAGAGCACTTCGAGGGTTTCGCGATTATAGCGTTTGCCTTTGCATTCCTCGCACTGGACATAGATGTCCGGTAAAAAATGCATTTCGATTTTGATCAGGCCATCGCCCTGGCAGGCCTCGCAGCGCCCGCCCTTGATGTTGAACGAAAAACGGCCCGGCTTATAGCCGCGCGCCTTGGATTCGGGCAGACCGGCATACCAATCGCGGATCGGGCCGAACGCGCCGGTATAGGTCGCTGGGTTTGAGCGCGGCGTACGCCCGATCGGCGATTGATCGATGTCGATCACCTTGTCGAGAAATTCGAGGCCATCGATGCGCTCATGCGCGCCGGGCTGGGTGCGCGCGCCATTCAAACGGCGCGCCAGAGCCTGATAGAGCGTATCGATAATGAGCGTCGACTTGCCCGAGCCCGAAACGCCCGTGACGCAGGTGAAGGTGCCAAGCGGAATCCGCGCATCGACTTTCTTTAGGTTGTTGGCCGTCGCACCGATGATGGTGATGGCACGTGCCTTGTCGCTCGACCGGCGCTTCACGGGCACGGCGATCTGCTCGACCCCGGTTAAATATTTGCCGGTCAGACTATCGGGCGAGGCCATGATATCGTCAGGCGTGCCCGAGGCGATCACATGGCCACCATGCTTGCCCGCGCCGGGTCCCATGTCGATCACATGATCGGCGGTTCGGATGGCTTCTTCGTCGTGCTCGACGACCAGCACTGTATTGCCGAGGTCGCGCAAATTTTTGAGCGTGCCGAGCAGGCGCGCATTGTCGCGCTGGTGCAAACCAATCGAGGGCTCGTCCAGCACATAGAGCACGCCGGTCAGGCCCGAGCCGATTTGGGACGCAAGCCTGATGCGCTGGCTTTCGCCGCCCGAGAGCGTGCCCGAGCCGCGCGAGAGCGTGAGGTACTCAAGCCCGACATCGACCAAAAACGTCAGGCGACTATTGATTTCCTTGAGAATACGCCGCGCGATCTCGCGGTGCTTGGCGCTAAGCGTGCCCTCAAGGTTGGTGAACCACTTTGACGCGGCGCGGATCGAAAACTCGCTCACCTGACCCGCATGCAATCCATTGATCTTGACCGCGAGCGCCTCGGGCTTGAGCCGATAGCCCTTGCACGCCTCGCACGGCCGGCTGCCCTGAAAGCGGCTGAGCTCGTCCTTCAGCCAGGCGCTGTCGGATTCACGAAAGCGCCGTTCGAGATTGGGAACGACGCCCTCGAACGGCTTCTGCGTCGTGTATTCCTTCAGGCCATCGTCATAGGTGAAGCGGATTGGTTCGTCGCCCGAGCCCTGGAGGATCACCTGGCGCATGTGCTCCGGCAGATCGCGCCATAGTGTCTCCGTGCTTTTCGTGAAATGCCGCGCGATCGAATCAAGCGTCTGATTGTAATAGGGCGAGGAGGAGCCGGCCCAGGGCGCCACCGCGCCATCGCGCAAGGAAACGTCCTCATCGGGCACCACGAGCGCCGGATCGAAATAGAGCTTGGCACCGAGCCCATCGCAGGACGGACAGGCCCCGAACGGGTTGTTGAAGGAGAACAGCCGGGGTTCGATTTCCGCGATGGTGAAGCCGGAAACCGGGCAGGCAAATTTGGATGAGAAAATCGTCCGCTCGCCGCCCGCGGCGTTTTCGGCAATCGCGATGCCGTCGGCCAGGCCAAGCGCGGTTTCCAGACTGTCGGCCAAGCGATTGCCGAGATCGGCTTTGACCACGATGCGATCGACCACGACTTCGATATCGTGCTTCTTCTTCTTATCGAGCACCGGCGCGCCGTCGATATCGTAGAGCTTGCCGTCGATCTTGACGCGGGTGAAGCCGCGCTTCATCAGGTCGAGCAGGTCCTTACGATACTCACCCTTGCGGCCGCGCACCACGGGCGCCAGCAACAACAACCGCGCGCTTTCGGGCATCGCCTTGATGCGATCGACCATCTGGCTCACCGTTTGCGCCTCGATTGGCAGGCCGGTCGCCGGCGAATAGGGAATGCCGATGCGCGCATAGAGGAGGCGCAGATAGTCGTAAATTTCGGTGACCGTGCCGACAGTTGAGCGCGGGTTGCGCGAGGTCGTCTTTTGCTCGATCGAGATCGCGGGCGAAAGGCCCTCGATCGATTCCACATCGGGCTTTTGCATCAGCTCGAGGAATTGCCGCGCATAGGCCGAGAGGCTTTCGACATAGCGGCGCTGGCCTTCGGCATAGATGGTGTCGAAGGCGAGCGAGGACTTACCCGAACCCGAGAGCCCGGTAATCACCGTCAGGCTATCGCGCGGGATATCGACGTCGATGCCCTTGAGATTGTGCTCACGGGCGCCGCGGACCTTGATGTCTTTTTGCATGGGCGCTGATTGGGGTCTGGTTGGAAAAGGACTATAAGCGCTGGCCGGGCGAAATTCGAGGGCATCCAGGCCTGTTGTGGGTCGCGCCTTTGTTTGCCCTTTCGTCCTTCGAGAGACCCTATCGCCTCATCCTGAGGAGACCGCAAAGCGGCCGTCTCGAAGGAGCGAGGCGATAGGGCTCCTCAGGATGAGGGCAAACTGAGACAGCACTCTGTTGTGGCGGCTGGTGCTTCGTCATAAAGTGCCGCGAACGAAATAAGATCAAGGGAGATCGGCGGCTATGGCGGGCAGCGTCAACAAGGTGATTTTGATCGGCAATTTGGGCCGCGACCCGGAAGTGCGCCGGATGCAAGACGGCAAGCCGGTGGTCAATCTCTCGGTCGCGACCTCGGAATCCTGGCGCGACAAGGCGACCGGCGAGCGCAAGGAACAGACCGAGTGGCACCGCGTGGTGATCTTCAACGAGCGGATCGCCGAGGTTGCGGAAAAATATTTGAAGAAAGGCGCCAAGGTCTATGTCGAGGGCCAGCTGCGGACCCGGAAATGGACCGATCAAAGCGGCGCGGAAAAATACAGCACCGAAGTCGTGCTCAGCGGCTTCCGGGGCGAATTGACCATGCTCGATGGCGCGCGCGGCGCCGGCGGCGGGGCGTCCTCCGATATGGGCGGTTTGCAGGACGATATGGGCGGGCGCCAGCCGGCCCCGTCAGGCGCCCGCGGCGGCGCGCGGAGCGGGTCTGATCTCGACGACGATATCCCGTTCTAGGGCCTCGTTCCGCCGGGCTTTGCCGGCATTGTGACACCCCCCTATCTGGGGTAGATTACCGGGTCATGCGCGAGTCGTTTGACCCGACGTAATTTTTCTTTTGTTTCAATCAACTAAAGATCGTCCTTGAGCACAGTGCCGCCTGTCCAGCCGCCCGCTAATCCGCCCATGGCGGGCCGCGAAATTTCGCCCATCACAATCGAAGAGGAGATGCGCCGCTCCTACCTCGATTATGCGATGAGCGTCATCGTGTCGCGCGCGCTGCCCGATGTGCGCGACGGCTTGAAACCGGTGCACCGCCGCATCCTGTTTGCGATGAACGAAGCGGGCTACGAATTCAATAAGCCCTATCGCAAATCGGCCCGCGTGGTCGGCGATGTGATGGGCAAATACCACCCGCACGGCGATTCCGCGATCTATGACGCCATGGTGCGCATGGTGCAGGAATTCGCCATGCGCCTGCCGCTCTTGGACGGCCAGGGTAATTACGGCTCGATGGATGGCGATGCGGCGGCCGCCATGCGCTACACCGAGGTCCGCATGGCGCGCTCGGCGCACGCGCTGCTGACCGACATCGACAAGGACACTGTCGACTTCCAGTCGAACTATGACGACACGATGCGGGAACCGACCGTCCTTCCGGCCGAGTTCCCGAATCTTTTGGTCAACGGCGCCGACGGCATCGCGGTCGGCATGGCGACCAAGATCCCGCCGCATAATTTGGGCGAGGTGATCGATGCCTGCCTCGCCTATTTGGCGCAGCCCGATATTTCGATCGAAGAACTGATCGAGCATGTGAAGGGGCCGGATTTCCCGACCGGCGCCTTGATCCTCGGCCAATCCGGCATTCGCTCCGCCTATCACACTGGGCGCGGCTCGATCGTGATGCGCGCCAAGACCGAGATCGAAACCATCCGCAAGGATCGCGAAGCGATCATCGTCACCGAAATTCCGTTCCAGGTGAACAAGGCGAAGATGATCGAGCGCATCGCCGAGCTCGTGCGCGAAAAGCGCGTCGAGGGTATCTCGGAGCTACGCGATGAATCCGATCGCGACGGCGTGCGCGTGGTTATCGAATTGAAGCGCGATGCCCAGGCCGACGTGGTGTTGAACCAGCTCTACCGCTACTCCCAGCTGCAAACCAGTTTCGGCGTCAACATGCTGGCGCTCAATGGCGGCCGGCCCGAGCTGATGAATCTGAAAGATGTCATCAGCCTGTTCGTTCAGTTTCGCGAAACGGTCATTGCCCGGCGTACCCGCTTCGAGCTCGCCAAGGCGCGGGAGCGAGCCCATATTTTGGCCGGCCTCGCGGTCGCGGTCGCCAATATCGACGCGGTGATCGCAGTCATCCGGAAATCGCGCGATCCAGCCGAGGCGCGTGCCGCCTTGACCAGTACCGACTGGCCCGTGCATGACGTTCACCCCCTGATCGAGCTGATCGGCGACCCCAACCAGACGGTCGCGCCTGATGACACCTGCCGTCTGACCGATGAGCAGGCGCGTGCGATCCTCGAGCTCCGCCTACAACGACTGACGGCGCTTGAGCGCGGCAGGATCGCCGATGAACTCAACCAGATTGTCGGACAGATCAAGGAATTCATTCGTGTCTTGCAGGACCCCGCGCGCTTGCACGAAGTGCTGGGCTCAGAGCTGAAAAAGGCGCGCGAGGAATTCGCCAATCCACGCCGCAGCGAAATCGTCGAGCTTGAATTCGACTCCGACGTCGAAGACCTGATCCAACGCGAGGATATGGTGGTCACCGTCAGCCACACAGGTTATGTCAAGCGCGTGCCGCTGTCGGCCTATCGCGCCCAACGGCGCGGCGGCAAGGGCCGGGCCGCCATGAGCACGCGGGAAGAAGATTTCGTCTCTCAGGTGTTCGTGCTCAACACGCATACACCCGTGCTGTTTTTCTCGACCGCCGGCAAGGTCTATCGCCTCAAGGTCTATCGGCTCCCAGCGGCGGCGCCCCAGGCGCGTGGCAAGGCGCTCGTCAATTTGCTGCCGTTGTCGCCTGGTGAAACGATTTCAACACTTCTGCCAATGCCCGAGGATGAAGCCTCCTGGGGTGGCCTGCAGATGATGTTCGCGACCAAATCCGGCTATGTTCGGCGCAACAGCGCGGCCGATTTCGCCAACGTACCCTCGAATGGCAAGATCGCCATGAAGCTGGATGAAGGGGACCTGATCGTCGGCGTCGCGCTTTGCAAGCCCGAGGATGACGACGTGCTATTGGCGGCGGCGGGTGGGCTTAGCATCCGCTTCCCGGTCAATCAGGTGCGCGAGTTCAAGGGGCGCAGCTCGCAAGGCGTGCGCGGCATGGATCTCGCCGGCACGAATCGGGTGATCTCCATGACCATTCTGCGCCACACCGATATCGAGATCGAAGAGCGCGATGCCTACCTCAAATGGGCGAGCGCGCGGCGTCGGGGCGAACCGCCCGAGGCGCCACGCGACGAAGCCGCCTTCCAGATGATGGGCGAGGGCGAGCAATTCGTGCTCTCGATCACCTCCGATGGCTTCGGCAAGCGCACCTCGGCCTATGAGTACCGGATCACCGGACGCGGCGGTAAAGGCCTGATCAACATCGACACCAGCCGCGGCGCCGAAGTGGTCGCCGCGTTCCCGATCACCGCCACCGAGCAGATCATGTTGGTGACCGACCGTGGCCAGCTTATCCGTTGCCCGGTTGATGACATTCGGATCGCGGGCCGCAATACGCGCGGCGTGCGAGTCTTCCGGTTGCCCGCCTATGCCCGTGTCGTATCGGTCGCCCGCCTCGCCGAAGATAGCGAGGGTGAGGCAACCGACGGCGTAGCCATCGGCACAGAGGGGGAAGGGGCGGCGTGAGTGCGAGCAAGAAAATCGGGGTTTATCCCGGCACGTTTGATCCGATCACCTTCGGCCACATCGATATCGTTAAGCGCTCGCTCACGATCGTCGATCATTTGGTGGTGGGTGTCGCGGTCAATGCGGGCAAGGGACCTTTATTTGGGCTCGATGAACGGGTCCAACTCGTCAATCACTGCCTGGCGCCCTTTTCGACCAATGGAAAAAAGATCGAGGTCAGGAGCTTCGATTCACTTTTGATGCATTTCGCGGTGTCGGTCGGTGCGCAGGTGATCGTTCGTGGCCTCCGCGCTGTGTCGGATTTCGAGTACGAATTCCAGATGGCCGGCATGAACACGCGGCTTAACCCCGATGTCGAGACCGTGTTCCTGATGGCCTCCGAGCATCATCAATTCATTGCGTCCCGCTTTGTGAAAGAGATCGCGCTGCTCGGCGGCGATGTCTCCAGTTTCGTGCCTGAGGAAGTGGTGACCCGCTTGACCCGGCATTTCGGGCCGGCGCGTTCGGCTCGTTCGCCCCGTCCGAAGAAGCGTTGATCGCGCGCCTCGTTGAAAGTCGATCTCTTCGATTTCGAATTACCCAGGACCGCGATCGCCGATCGACCGGCAAACCCACGCGATGCCGCGTGCCTTTTGGTGATCGATCAAGGCTTGGCCGATCGGCATGTGCGCGATCTACCCGATCTGCTATCGCCTGGCGATCTTCTCGTGCTCAACGACACCAAGGTGATCCCCGCGCGTCTGAAGGGGCGGCGTGGCCAAGCGGCCGTCGAGATCACGCTCACGACGCCGCTCGGCGAAGGACGCTGGGCGGCGCTTGCCCGGCCCGCCAAGCGGCTAAAGTCCGGCGACATCGTGACCTTCGCGGCGAATTTCGAGGCCGAGATCGAGAGCCGCGAGGGCGGTGAGATTCGCCTTCGCTTTAACGTGGAGGGCGCCGCCTTACGTGCCGCCATTGAGCGCCACGGATCGATGCCGCTCCCGCCCTATATCCCGCGCCCCGATGGCGCTGATGCGCAGGATAGGCTCGACTATCAAACGATCTATGGCCGCAATGAGGGCGCCATTGCGGCACCAACTGCCGGGCTCCATTTCACCGAGGACCTGATCGCGCGCTTGAACGCGAAGGGCATTGGGCAGGCGTTCGTCACGCTGCATGTGGGAGCGGGCACATTCTTGCCGGTCACGGTCGAGGATACGGCGGCGCATCTTATGCATGCCGAGCGGGGCGTGCTCGATCTGCCGACCGCGGCGCGGATCAATGACACGGTCAAAGCCGGCGGGCGTATTGTGGCGGTCGGCTCCACCAGCCTGCGTGTGCTTGAGACGGCGGCGGACGATGATGGGTCGGTCGCCCCCTTCGATGGCGCGATCGATTTGTTTGTCGTGCCGGGCTATTGGTTCAAGCGGGTCGACGTGATGCTGACCAATTTTCATTTGCCGCGCTCGACGCTCTTCATGTTGGTGGCCGCTCTTGGCGGGCTCGATCGCATGAAGCGGGCCTATGCCCATGCCATCGAGACCGGCTATCGGTTTTATTCCTATGGCGATGCCTGCCTGATTTATCCGGAGCGCCGATGATTCGCTTCACGCTCGACGCGACCGATGGGCGCGCGCGGCTTGGGCGGCTCGAAACCGCCCATGGCGTCATCCATACGCCCGCGTTCATGACCGTTGGCACGGCCGGCACGGTGAAGGGTTTGCTGCCCGAGCAAGTTGCCGCGACCGGCGCCGAGATTATCTTGGGCAATACCTATCATCTGATGCTGAGGCCAGGCGCCGAGCGTGTGGCGCGGCTCGGCGGCCTGCATAAATTCATGAATTGGTCGGGGCCGATCCTGACCGATTCCGGCGGCTTTCAAGCCATGTCGCTGGCCAAGCTCCGCACCATCGATGATGACGGCCTGACCTTCCAATCCCATCTCGATGGCTCGTGCTGGCGCCTCTCACCCGAAGACGCCATGGGTATTCAAGCCGCGCTTGGGTCGGACATTCAAATGGTACTTGATGAGTGCACGCCCTACCCGGCGAGCGAGGCGGATGCGGCATCCTCCATGCGCCGCTCGATGCGCTGGGCCGAGCGCAGCCGCGCCACGTTTCAAGCGCAGAGCGGCCAGGGCGTGTTCGGCATCGTGCAAGGCGGTATTTATCCATCGCTCCGCCATGAATCGGCGGCGGCTTTAAGGGCCATCGGGTTCGATGGCTATGCGATCGGCGGTCTCGCAGTGGGCGAGGGGCAGGCCCTGATGCTGGCCGTGCTCGATGTGTTGGAGGGGCATCTACCGGGCGAACGGCCGCGTTATTTAATGGGTGTCGGCACGCCCGATGACATCGTTGAGGCCGTGTTGCGCGGGGTCGACATGTTCGATTGCGTGTTGCCGACGCGCTCGGGCCGCACCGGGCGTGTCTATACTCATGACGGCACGCTGAACATTCGGAACGCCCGACACCAGGACGATGCGGCGCCGCTCGACGCCGATTGCCATTGCCCGGTCTGCACGCACTACGCGCGGGCCTATTTGCATCATCTATTTCGCTGCGAGGAGATGCTGGGCCCTATTCTGCTAACCCTCCATAACCTCCATTTCTATCAGGGCCTGATGGCCCGCCTGAGGCAGGCCGTGGGCCAAGGGCGCCTCGAGCCCGAGGGCAGCGCCTTCCTCGCGCGCTACCGCGCCGGTGCCAAGGAACCCGAGCCGCCGGCCCCGCCCGCGGATTGAATCCCTCTTATTGCAGCGCGGCCCTTTCCGACGCCGCTCGCCCGTGCTAAACGGCGCGTTCGCCATGTACGGCGTACGAGCCCGTAGCTCAGCGGTAGAGCATCTGACTTTTAATCAGAGGGCCGATGGTTCGATCCCATCCGGGCTCACCAAATATCCGAATAAAAACAATACGATACGAAAAAACAACGTGCGCCACTGAAACTGTATCGTCCACCGTGCACCATCTG
This sequence comes from Alphaproteobacteria bacterium, assembly GCA_009691045.1. GTDB lineage: Bacteria > Pseudomonadota > Alphaproteobacteria > UBA828 > UBA828 > SHWC01. The sequence goes on from SHWC01000038.1 coordinate 22,863, forward strand.
TGCACCACCTTTCAGGGCATCCCGCTTGCCTGCCCGCTCGCTCAGGATTCGCGCCGGCGCCTCGGGG
>SHWC01000039.1 GCA_009691045.1 Alphaproteobacteria bacterium
CTCATCGAACAACATGATCTTTGGGTCCAGGCATAAAGCGCGCGCGATGGCGACGCGCTGTTGCTGTCCGCCCGACAATTGACCTGGATATTTGTGCGCCTGCTCGGGAATGCGCACGCGCTCGAGCAAGCGCATCGCCGCCTCCTCGGCCTCGCGTCTGGGCCGGTTTTGCACCCAGATTGGCGCCAGCGTGCAATTCTCAAGCGCGGTTAAATGCGGGAACAAATTGAATTGCTGAAACACCATGCCGACGCGTTGACGCACCGCCTCGATATTCTTCACACGATCGCGTAGCTCGATGCCATCAACGATGATTGTGCCCTTTTGGTGTGCTTCGAGCCGATTGAGACAGCGGATCAAGGTCGACTTGCCCGAGCCTGAGGGGCCGCAAATGACGATGCGTTCGCCCGCCGCGACTGAAAGATCGATGCCGCGCAACACATGGAAGCGGTCAAACCACTTATGAACGCCGCGCATCTCGATCATGGGCGCGCTCATGGCGACCTCCGCTCGCCCGTTCCGCGCTCAAGCCGGCGGCTATAGCGCGACATAAACGAGCAGAACACGAAAAAGATCGCGGCGACAAAGATATAACCTTCGGTCGTGAAGGCGCGCCAAACCGGATCATTGGTCGCGGTGCGCGCCGCGCCCAAGAGATCGTAGAGCCCGATGATGATGACCAGCGAGGTATCCTTGAACGTCGCGATGAAGCTATTGACCAGCGGCGGGATCACGAATTTCAGCGCCTGCGGTAAAATGACCAGCCGCATTTTGCGCCAATAGCCGAGCCCAAGGGCATCGGCCGCCTCATATTGCCCGGCCGGAATCGCTTGCAGGCCGCCCCGCACGACCTCGGCCAAATAAGCGGCCGAGAACAGAATGATACCCACTTGGGCGCGCAACAGCTTGTCGATCGTCAACCCCTCCGGCAGGAACAACGGAAACATCACCGAGGCCATGAACAAGATCGAGATCAGCGGCACGCCGCGCACCAGCTCGATATAACCAACCGAGACCGCGCGGATCAGCGGCATGGACGAGCGCCGGCCAAGCGCCAGCAATATCGCGAGCGGCAAGGACAGCCCAATGCCGACGACCGAGAGCAATATCGTCAACGGCAAACCGCCCCACAATTCCGTCCGCACGACGCTCATGCCAAGCACCCCGCCATGCAGCAATAGAGCGAGAACCATCAACAGAGCGAACCAGCTCGCGATCAGCGCGCGCGACCACAAGCGCCGCCAGGTCGAGAGCCCGGCCGCGACGACGAACAAGCCAATCGCGAGCGCCGGCCGCCATTGCTCCTCATAGGGGTAGGTGCCGAACAAAATGAACCTATGTTTTTCGGCAATCAGCGCCCAGCAGGCGCCCTCACCCATCGACGCGTGACAATCCGCCCCGCTGCCCGTCCAAACCGCATTGACGATCATCCAATTGATCGCCGCCTTGAGGCCGAGGGCGATTAAATAGAGCGCGCCGAGCGTGAGGATCGCGTTGTACCACGTGTTGAACAGATGACGACGCGCCCAGGCGAGCGGCCCGCGTGCGAGTGGCGGCGGTTCCGCTTGCGTTGGCCTGTCTGCCATCTCAGCGACCCTTCAGCGCGATGTGCCGGTTGTAGAGATTCATCCCGGCGGAAATCGTGAGGCTAATCGTGAGATAGACCGCCATGATCATGGCGATACCCTCGATCGCCTGCCCGGTCTGGTTGATCGTGGTATTGCCGACCGAAACCAATTCCTGATAGCCGATGCCGACCGCGAGCGACGAATTCTTCGTCAGGTTGAGATATTGATTGGTCGCGGGCGGCACGATCAGCCGCAGCGCCTGCGGCAGGATCACGAGGCGTAGCGCATGGCTGCGCCTCAGACCGAGCGCGTGCGCCGCCTCGCTTTGGCCCTTCGGCACGGCCAGAATGCCGGCGCGCACAACCTCGGCGATGTAGGCGGCCGTGTAGGTGGTCAGCCCGAACACAAGCGCGAAGAACTCGGGGCTGAGCCGTCCACCACCAACAATGTTAAAGCCGCTCAGCGCCGGCCGCTCCCAGGCGAGCGGCGCACCGGCAGCCACAAACAGAATAGTCGCCGGGCCGAGCACCAGGGCGACGCTCGGCCAGAACAGTGGAAATGTTCGTCCCGTGCGTGCCTGGCGCCATCGGGAAAAAAAACGAAGCGCCAACGTACCCATTAGACCAACCGCGACAAAAATCAAAGCCCAGCGATGAACCGCGTCAAAAGCGGGCAAAGCGAACGCAAATCCACGATTGGAGAGATAAACATTGCCGCCAATGATTTCGAGCGCCTCGCGCGGACCGGGCAGCGCAAGGATGAGGCCGTACCAGAAAAAGAGCTGAAGGATGAGCGGAATATTGCGCATCACCTCGATATAGCTTGAGGCAAGCCACGCGATCAGCCAATTGGATGAGAGCCGCGCAATGCCGATCACCGTGCCCAATATCGTCGCGAGCACGATCCCGATCACCGAAACCTGGAGCGTGTTCAGAATGCCGACCAGATAGGCGCGGCCATAAGACGATTCGGGCGTGTAATCGATCGCGTGCTCAGCGATTGGAAAGCCCGCTTCGCGGTCGAGGAAGGTGAAACCGGTCGCGATATTGCGGCTGGCGAGATTCTCGAGCGTGTTGGAAACGAGGTAATAGCCGAGCGCGACGATCGCCGCGATCACCAACCCCTGATAGAGGATCGCCCGCGCGCCCCGCCCGCCGAACCAGGCCAGGGCGCCAAGCGCCGGTCGGCCCCCCACCACGCCTAGCGGATCGGCATGGCGTACATCAGACCGCCATTGGTCCAAAGCGCGTTCAAGCCGCGTTCGAGCTTCAAGGGTGAGCCCGCGCCCACATTGCGCGCAAAGATCTCGCCATAATTGCCAACCGCCTTAATGGCGCGCACCGCCCACTCGGGATCGAGCCCGAGCGCCTCACCCATGCCGGGTGTGGTGCCGAGGAGCCGCATGATGTTGGGATCCTGGCTCGCCTTCATCTCATCGACATTCGCCTGCGTAATGCCGCGCTCTTCGGCCTCGATCAGCGCATAGACAACCCATTTCACGATATCGAAGAACGCGTCATCGCCATGGCGCACGACCGGCGCCAAGGGCTCCTTCGAAATCCGTTCCGGCAGGATCATGTAATCATCGGGGCTGCCGGCCTTCGCGGCGCGTGTCGAGGCAAGGCCCGAGGCATCGGTCGTGTAGGCATCGCAGCGATCGGCGAAGAACGCCTGTTCCGCCTCGGCCAATTCAACAAAGACGAGCGGTTTCAACTCAAGCTTATTGGCACGGAAATAATCGGCCAAATTGAGCTCGGTCGTGGTGCCCTGCTGCACGCAGATGGTGGCGCCTGAAAGCTCCTTGGCGCTTTTTAGATTGAGCGCCTTTTTCGCCATGAAGCCTTGGCCGTCATAATAAGTGACAGGGGCAAAGTTGAAGCCCGCCGAACTATCGCGCGGCAGAGTCCACGTCGTGTTGCGCGTGAGGAGATCGATCTCACCCGATTGCAGCGCGGGGAAGCGCTGCTGCGCGTTCAACGGCACGAATTTAGTTTTGTCCGGGCTGCCAAGCAGGGCGGCGGCGACCGCCTTGCAGGTGTCGACATCGAGGCCGGTCCAGACGCCTTTGCTGTCAGGTTGGGCGAAGCCGGCAAGCCCGGTATTGACCCCGCAGGTCAGCATGTCATGGGCCCGCACGGTATCAAGCGTCGTCCCAGCGCGCGCGGAGCCAAAAATCGCCATCATGGCGACCAACCCCGCGATGATGCCAATCGTGAACGTTCGCATGAGCCCCTCCCTACAGTCTTGCGCACCCCCCGGTGCCCCAAGACCTCAATAGACCACGACGCGCCGGTTTGACCAAGCGCGGCGGGCGAGTTCAGCCGCCGGGCGCAGTCGCCGTGCGTCGCCTCGCAACCAACCCTCGATAGAAGCTCAGGCTGATGGCGCTACATCCGGCGATGACGATCGCCATGGGCAACGAACTATCGTCATGGATTGTGCCGACGAGCGTCGACATGATCGCGGCCAGACCGAATTGGATCGTGCCAAGCAGGGCCGAAGCCGCGCCGGCAAAGGCCGCGAATGGCGCCATGGCGAGCGCCGTTGCATTCGCCATGGTGAGACCGATGCACGAGACGTAAATGAATAAGGGCACCGCGACGCCATAGAGCCCCGCCGCCCCCGTCGCGCCTTGGATCACCAACAAACCGCCGGCGACCGCCTGCACGATAATGCCCCAAAGCAAGATCGCCTGCGGCCTGAAGTGGTGAACGAGGCGCGCATTGACCTGCGCCGCCAGCACCAGCCCAAGCGCATTGGCGCCAAAGAGCCAGCCATAATCCTCCGGCGCCACGCCATAAAGCTCGATGATCACGAAGGGCGAGCCCGAAATATAGGCGAACAAGCCGCCTAGGCTAAAACCCCCGACCAGCACGCAGCCCATATAGTCTCGGTGGGTTAGGAGTTCGCCATAGGTGAGCAAGACCGAACCGAGCCGGAGCGAGCGCACGGCGTCCTTCGGTCGCGATTCCGGCAGACGCCAGATGACCGCCACCAGACTCACGAAACCGAAGACCGATAGCGCGATGAAGATTTCGCGCCAACCGTGCCAGAGCAGAATGTAGCCGCCAATTAGCGGCGCCAGCACCGGCGCCGCGCCGAACACAAGCGTGAGCAGTGAAAAAATACGCACCGCCTCGCGCGGCTCATAAAGATCGCGCACCATGGCACGCGCGATGACACCATTGGCGCACGCGCCCAACGCTTGAACGAAGCGCAGGGCGATCAGCACCTCGACCGACGGCGCGAAGGCACAGGCGATCGACGCGGCGATGAATAAGATGAGCCCGAAATAAAGCGGTGGCTTGCGGCCAAAGCGATCGGCAAACGGTCCATAAAACGCCTGGCCCAGCGCGAAGCCGAGGAAGAAGACCGCGAGCGTGAGTTGCACACTCGTCTCGTCCGAGCCGAAATGCTGCTCGATCTTCGGCAGCGCCGGCAAATACATGTCGATCGCCATCGGCGCGAACGCCATCAGCGTGCCGAGAACAACGACGATATCGAGCCGCTTAGTCTGCACGGCGAGCGCTACTCACGATTTTGGGGGCAGAGGCAAGCCCAAGGGGCGCGCACTGATAACAGACCACGCTCGCTCTGCCCACGAAGAACGAGCGCAGCGCCACGCCCCTCAACGTCATTGCCGGGTTTGACCCACGGCTGTCCGGTTTAGAATGCGAAGACCTAGCCTCCCCTCAATCGTCATGCCCGGGCGAAGACCCGGGCATCCAGCTTCTTCATGAAAATCGCGCTGTCGCCAACTCTGGATTGTCGGGCCTGCCCCCGACCCCGATCGGGGGTCGTTGCCCGGGCATGACGGTCTTTGTGTCGTATCGGCGGGCCGAAACCAAGTGCCCCCGCGAAATTACTCCGCGGCGCGTGTGGCGCCCTTATTGGCCTGCCATTGATCGAGCTTTTGGCGGGCGCCATTATTGGCCGGGTTCATCGCTTCATCATGGCCCGGCAATTTGGCCGTCAACTCGACGACATAGCCATTCGGATCTCGAAAATAAATCGAATGGATGAATTTGTGGTCGGCCACGCCGCGCGTCTCGATGCCGGCCTTGAGCCCCTTCACCCGCATCGCCTCCAACTGATCCATGGGAACTTCGAGCGCGACATGGAGGTCGTAATCATGTTGCGCCTTGAACGCGAAGGGCTGATCGGGCGCCTCGAAAAAGGCCAAGCACGAGCCATCGTCCATCGCATAAAACGTATGCACTGTGTTGGTCTTACGACCGCTCTTTGATTCCTTGATTTCAAGCGTGCCGACCAAGGGCAGGCCCAAAAACTCCTCATAAAAGCGCCTAGTTTCTTCCGAATCCCGGCAACGATAGGCGCTGTGATGCAGCCCTTTGATCATGATCGGCCCCTCCGGACGATGGTGGTGTCATTCCGAATAAATGGCGTGCCGCCCCGCACAATCCAGCGCTAGTCTATCATCTTCAAACCAGACACGAGCAACCGCCCGATGAGCAACCGAGCCAGCCCCAATTTTCCCGTCATCCGCCTGCCGCAATTCGAGAAGGAACCGCTGCCCCCGGTCATGCTGGCGCGCCTCAAGCACCCCGTCGGCCAGGCGCTCGAGAGCACCGAGGCGGCGACCATCGCCGCGCTCGAAAAATCCAAGCGGCTGGCCACGCTGAAGCCCGGCGCCCGTGTTGCCATCACCTGTGGCAGCCGCGGCATTCAGTCCAAGCCTTTGGTGGTCAAGACCACGGTCGCCTGGCTCAAAAAACGCGGCTTCACCCCCTTTGTGGTGCCTGCCATGGGCAGCCATGGCGGCGCGCTGGCCGAGGGCCAGGTCAAGCTCCTGGCCGAGCTCGGCTTCACGCCCGAGAGCTTGGGCTGCCCGATCGAAGCGACCATGGAGGTGGTTCAGCTCGGCATCACCTCGCACGGCCTGCCGGTCTATTTCGATGCCAACGCCGCCAAGGCCGATGCCGTGATCGTGGTCAATCGCATCAAGTCGCACACCTCGTTTGACCGCGAAGTCGAGAGCGGCCTGACCAAAATGGTCGCGATCGGGCTCGGCAAGGCGCAAGGCGCCCGCTTCGTCCATCGCCTCGGCACCAAGGGCTATGCCGAGGTGATCCCTGAATGGGCGCGCATCGCGATCGCCAATTCGCCGATCGTCTATGGCCTCGGCATCGTCGAGAACGCACAGAAGAAGCCCGTCGTCATCGAGGGCACGGAGCCCGAGGATTTTTACGCCACTGACGCGCGCCTCTTGAGCCTGGCTAAAAGTTTCATCCCGCGCCTGCCCTTCGCGCAGATGGACGTGCTGGTGATCGAGCTGATGGGCAAGAACATCTCGGGCGTCGGCATGGACCCGGCGGTGACCGGCCGCTTCGATATCAGGGGCCTCGACAACCCGAAGAAGCCGGTGATCCACAAGCTGGTTCTGCTCGGCGTCACGCCCGAAGCGCATGGCAACGCCATCGGCATCGGCGCGGCCGACTATACGACCAAGAGCGTGGCCGACGATCTCGATCTCTATGCCATGTATATGAACGCCTGCACCTCGACCTTCCCCGAGCGCGTGCGCGTGCCGCCGGTGTTTGCCGACGACAAGGCCGCGATCCAAACTGCGGTCGGCACCTCCTGGCGCACCGATGGCGAGAACGCGCGGCTCTGCATCGCGCGCTCGACATTGCATTTGGATCAGGTGCTGATTTCACCGCCGTTGGCGGAAGAACTCGGCGAGCGCGGTGAGGTTATGTCGAACCCCATGCCGATCCGCTTCGATGCGAATGGCCGGCTGGAGACGCGGTGCCCATATTGATTGAAGCGCGATCGACCGTTTTTCTGTTCGTCATGCCCGGGCCGCCGGTGCGGAAGCCCGGCGCGACCCGGGCATCCAGCCCTTTTTTTAAGAGGCCTGGATGGCCAGGTCTCCCGGCCTTCGGAGCCGAAGCGGCTGCTTCGGCGGAGTAGGCTCGCCGGGCCATGACGACCGCGATTGGATAGTCCGCCTCGCCCTTCGAGACGCCGGCTTCGCCGGCTCCTCAGGGTGAGGCGCTTATATTTAAGATTTCCTTATCCTGAGGAGCGCGTGCAACGCGCGTCTCGAAGGAGAGGAAATCAACGGCCACGTCGTAACCTCATCCCCTCGGCAATTCGCCGCGCCAGGCAGCCACGAACAGCGCCTTCAAATCGTCGCGCGAAAGCGGACGCGGATTGCCATCGCGCGCCTGATCGATTTCGGCCAAAGGTAGAAGACGGTCGATCCCCGCCTCCGGCACGCCGAGCTCAGCCAATGTGTGCGGTACGCCAATTTCTTTTCGAAGCGCGAGCGTCCAGGCGATCACGGCCTCGGGCGATGGGCTGGCGAGATCGAGATAACGCGCGAGCGCGGTGAGTTTTTCCCCGATTACCGGTCGGTTGAACGCCAGCACATAAGGCATGAAGACCGCATTGGTCAGGCCGTGATGCACGTCAAACAACGAACCGACCGGGTGCGACAAGGCATGGATCGCGCCGAGCCCTTTTTGGAACGCGGTCGCCCCCATGGTGGAAGCCACCATCATGTATGCGCGCGCCTCGATGCTCGCCCCATCGCGTACCGCGACCGGCAGCCAGGTCTTGATCAACCGCATGCCTTCGAGCGCGACGCCATCGGCCATCGGGTGAAAGCCGCGCGCGCAATAGGCCTCAAGATTGTGTGCCAGCGCATCCATGCCGGTGGCGGCGGTCAGGTGCGCCGGCAGGCCGAGCGTCAATTCCGGGTCCGCGATCACAAGACGCGGCATCAGGCGCGGATGAAAGATCAGCTTCTTGGTCGGCCCCCGCTCATCGGTGATGACCGAGACACGACCGACCTCCGCGCCCGTGCCCGAGGTGGTCGGCACCGCGATGACCGGCGCCATGCCCGCCTCGTCCACGCGCCGCCACCAGTCCTCGCGATCTTCGAAATCCCAAATCGGGCGGCGTTGCCCGATCATCAGCGCGATCGCCTTGCCGACATCGAGCGCGCTGCCGCCGCCGAACCCGATCACGCCATCATGCCCGCCGGCCCGATAGGCCGCGACGCCGTCATCGACGTTCTGGCCGGTCGGATTCGGCCGCACGTTCGCGAACAGGCCGGTCGATAGGCCCGTTTTGGCATTAGCCGCGATGGCGTTTTGCACCATCGCGGACTCTTTCAGGCCCGGATCGCTCACCAGCAAAGGCCGCTTGAGGCCAACCACCCCACACGCCTCCGCCAGCTCCGCGATCCGCCCGGCGCCGAAGCGGATCGCGGTTGGGTAGTTCCAATTGCCGCGCAGGTCGGGGCCCATCGTCATGACCTATTCCGGCATGCCTTTTTCGGCCTGGGCGGCGAGGCGCTCAAGCCAAAGCTGGTGGTTCTTGTAGAGGCCCTGCATAAAGAAATCGCGCGCCAGAATGCAAACGAACCCGCGCTGCACTTCCTCGGTGATCAGTTTGGAACCCGCGCCATCGCGCTCGAACACCCAGGCGTGAATCACCTCCGAGCCCATCAAAAAGCCGCGCCATGCGATGCGATAAGGCGGCTCGAATTCCTCGACATAGGTATCGACATGCACGCCGAACGTATTCCAGGTGAAGTGCATGCCGTGCTGCAAATCATTCCCCGCGAAGGAGCGCAGCTTCACATTCGCCGAGTTCGGATACCATTCGGGCCAGCGCGGCGCGCGCATCAACCAGCCAAACACCGCCTCGACCGGCGCCTTGCAGAGCACCTCGTTATAGGCGTAGGTCGGCACCTTGACCTTGTTGGGGTCGAAATCCGGCGACCAATGCACTTTGGTTTTTTTCGGATTGAAACGCAGCTTGGTGCCCTTGGGCTTGGTCTTCACGCCGGGCTTGACGACCACAATGCCATTCCGCACCAGCGGCAGGCCGTTCAACACCTTCAACACCTTGTCGGCCGACCCACCGGGCACTTCAAGCACCGCCGCCGGCGCATTGGCATCGCAATGCAATTTGGCCTTGGATTTTTTGATCAACGCCTCGAAGGCGGCGACGGTTTCATGATCGTCGGCCAAGGTGGTCGGAATCTCATTTGCGTCTTTCGAGAGGGTAAGCGAGATGAGTTGAGCCATGGCGCGGCGAGGTCCTTCCCTGGAATGGTTATAAAACGGCGAAGATTAGAGCACGAGCGATTAGACGCCCGCTAGGCTCGAATCATTGATCAACATCTCCTGCGCGCGCAGCGCCTGCACCGCCTCATCATGGCTCACCGGCACGAAGCGCGTCGCCTCGCCTGGCCTGGTCTGCCCGACCGCCGCCATATCGACCGTGATGACCACACCGATGCGGGCATAGCCGCCAATGCTCGGCGTGTCGACGCCGAGCACGATCGGCTCGACGCCCGAGGGCACTTGGATGGTGCCAACCGGCGCGCCCGGGTCGATCACGATGTTGGACGGGTCCGCGCCGGCGTCTTGGATCAAATAGTCAGGCCGCTCGCCTGGCGCAAAAGATAGCGGCGGACCGATATAGCGAAAGCCCGTGCGGTCGGCCTTGGCGTTGAGCCGCCATGGCGTCGAGAAAAAAAGCTCGACGCTCGCGGGCGCGAACAAATGATCCTCCGGCCCCTTGATCACGCGCACACGATGCGGCGGCGCGTATTGGGGAATGAGCTCAGGGCGCACACGTCGCCCGATCAGATCGCCAAACCGCTGCGTCGCCCGGCCGATTCTCAGACGATCGCCGGCCTTGAGCGGTCGCCCCTCGAACCCGCCAAAGCCGCCGCGCACATGGGTCGCGCGGCTGCCCAAATAAAGCGGCACATCGATCCCGCCATGGACGGCGAGATAGGCGCGCGCGCCGCGTGTCGGCGCGGCGAAGGACAACACATCATCGGCCTTGAGCGCGAACGCCTGCCAAAGCGGCGCGGCCGTGCCGTTGATCAGCGGCCTCATATCGGCGCCCGTCACCGCGACAACGCACGGCACGAGCGCGCGAAGCTTCGGCCCGATCAGCAACATCTCGAGCCCCGCCGCGCCCGGATCGTCGCGCAGGATCAGCGGCCCGCCATGTGGATTGCCGACCAACAGATTCGCCACACGCAGCGAAAACGCATCCTGCGCGCCCGAGGGCGGAATGCCGAGCGCCTGGCCGTGGCTGCGCCCGACATCTTGCACGGTGGTGGCGAGGCCCGGCGCGATCACTTCAAACATGGCCGGCCTCGACGGTTTTCAACCAATCGAGATAGGCGGCGACATCAAACACACCCTCCTCGATCTCATAGTCATAGGTTCCGGCCTCGACCTTGGCGCGGATGGCGTAATACTCATCGGGCGTGATCGCGACATAGCGATGCCGATCGCCCGCGCGCGCGAGCACCGGGCCATCCTTGAACGCGCGGTTCTTCTGCGCCGGCTCAAAAATATTCAACGGCGTGCGGCCGAATAATTGCCCACCGCCCGGCGTGCGGATTGGATAGATCGTCGAGGTATTGCCGCCGAAATTCAGCAGCCGCGCATGTGTCCAGGTGCGCGGCGTGCGATAGAGCGGCGCGCCGAATTTAAGGCGCGGGTCCATCGCATAGGACATGAAGGCGCCCGGCACGAAGCCAACCCCGGTGACCCAATAATCAGAGCCCGTGTGCTGCGCGATCACCTCGGGCACGCTGATGTGATTGAACGACGCGATATAATCCATATTGTGCGGCACGCCGAACGCTTCCGCGCATTCGCGCGACCACGGATCGTCATACCAGGCCGGGATGATGACGCGCCGGCTCGGCAGAGAACGCACGGCGCCGAGGCCCTTCAACAGCGCCCGCACATGATCGCTCAAGGCATCGCGCGTGGTGATGAGCGGGTTATAGACGAGGCCAAGGCTCCGCACCTGCGGGTTGGTTTCGATCAAGCCCTTGGGCGGATGCTGGCGGATCGCATGATCGAGCGTGAGAATGCGAAAATTGAGCACGACGCTGGTTTCATCGCCGAACTCGATATTGAGCGCGACATCGCCGAGTGTCCGCACAATGGGCTCGTCATAGATCATCGCCCCTCACACCACGCTATTCCCCTGGGTTCCCGCCGTCGAGCACGGCGATCACGCCATCGATCACGGCGCGGCCCATGGCGAGGCGGGCCTCGATGGTGGAACTGCCGATATGCGGTAGTATGAAAAGATTGGGAAAATCATAATAGCGCGCGTCGAGCCTGGGCTCGCCCGAGAATACGTCGAGCCCGGCCGCGAACAGCCGCCCCTCTTTCAATGCCGCGATCAAATCATCATCCACCACCACATCGCCCCGCGCGATATTGACCACGATGGCGGTGGGCTTCATCAGCGCGATGCGGCCTGCGTTCAAAAAGCCGCGCGTCGCCGCCGTCAACGGGCAGGCCAGCACCAGCGCATCGCACACCGGCAACAGCGCCTCGGGCGTGTCATAATAGGCGGCGCCCTCCTCTAAGGCTGGCGCGAGCCGGCGCGTGTTGTGATAGGCGATTGTCATGCCGAACGCGCGGGCGCGCGCCGCGATGCCGCGCCCAATGCGGCCCATGCCATAAATCCCGAGCGTGCGCCCGGCCAGGCTTTGGCCGATGATTTGCCGCGGCGTCCAGCCCTGCCATTGGCCCGAGCGAATGAGCGCAATCGATTCGGTCGCGCGCCGCGCCGCGCCGAGCAACAACAAGAGCGCGGTTTCGGCCACCGCATCGGTCAGCACATCGGGCGTGTTGACCACCGCGATGCCGTGTTTTTTCGCCGCCACCAGATCGACATGATCGAGCCCGACCGAATAGGTCCCGACCACTCTCACGCTCGCCGGCAGATGTTCGAACAACCATTCATCAGCATGGATCGGCGGCGTCACCACAATCCCGCCGCAACCATAGAGCAGAGCGGCGAGCGCCGTCGCATCCCGGCGCGGCCACGCGCCATCGACAAAGCGCGCGTCGAGCCTTGCGCTGAATTCGCGCTCGACGTCATCGGGCAAACGAAAGCCGATGACGACTTTATGTTTCACGGGCGCGCCCGCACATGATCGCGCGTGAGGTCGCTGACGCGCCTCGTGCCCAGCAACGCCATGACATTGTCGATCTCGGTTTTGAAGATCGCGAGCGCCCGCGCAGCACCCGCTTCGCCGCCCGCCGCAACGCCCCAGACGCCTGCGCGGCCGATGCCGCACGCCGTGGCGCCAAGGGCCAGCGCCTTCGCCATGTCGGTGCCGCGCCTCACCCCCCCATCGAGCAGAATTTCAGCGCGCCCACCAACCGCCTGGACGATCTCGGGCAAAGCCGCAATGGCGGAAGGCGCGTGATCCAATTGACGCCCGCCATGGTTGGAGACCATCACCGCCTCAATGCCAAGCGCGGCCGCCTTGGTGGCATCCTCGGGATGCAGAATGCCCTTAAGCACAATCGGCCCCTTCCAACGCTCGCGCAGGCGCGCGACATCATCCCAATTCGCCGACGGATCGAACAACGAAACCACGTGCTGCGCGATGGAGGTAAAACCGGTCGCGTCGCTCGTTTGAAAATTGCCGAGGGTCGGCAAACTGCGCAGCGCACCGATCGACCAATGCGGATGGCACGCCATGTCGAGCATAGTCTTGAGCCGAGGCTTCAGCGGCATGGTGAACCCATGGCGCGCATCGCGCTCGCGCTTGCCCTGCAGCGGCAGATCGAGGGTCAGGCACAGCACGCGATAATTCGCCGTTCTGGCGCGCTCGACCAGGCCATGCATCCAATCGCGGTCGCGCAAAAAATAAAGCTGAAACCAACGCTCGCCCTCCGGCACCGCCTCGGCCAATTGTTCGAGCGAGGCGACCGAATTGGTCGACAAACAATAGGGCACGCCGGCCTTCGCGGCCGCGCGCGCCGCCGCGATTTCACCGCCCGGCCAAAAGAAGCCTTCGAGCCCGATCGGCGAAAGCATCAGCGGCAGCGCGGCCTTGCGGCCGAGGATCGTCGCCGACAAATCACGTTCCGCCACACCCACCGCGACGCGCGGCATCAGCCGCCAATGCCCGAAATCGGCCTCATTGGCGCGTAACGTCGATTCATCCATCGCGCCGCCATCGATGAAATCGAACACCGCGCGCGGCAAGCGGCGCCTTGCCAATAGCCTCAGATCGGCGATCGTGACCGCGCGCTCCAGCGCTTTCATATTGGCCATCTCGTTTATCGTCCCGGCTCGAGCTCGACCGCAAAGGAGGTCAAGAACCGCCCGACACAGGCATAGAAGCTCGCGGTCAAAACCAGCTCGACCTGTTCGTCGGGCTCATAGTGCCGCGCGAACTCAGCCATGCAGTCGGCCGAGGCCCCGGGGCCTTTGGTCACTTCCTCCGCCATGCGGATCGCGGCACGTTCGGCGGCGCTGAATACGGGGCTGGTCGCCGCGCTTGCCAGGGCATCGATCTGCGCCTGCGTCACCCCCGCCTTCAACGCCATCTCGACATGATGGACCCACTCATAATTCACACCCGCGACCTGCGCCGCGCGCAAGATCACCAGCTCGCGCAGCGCCCGCCCGGTTTTGGCGTTGAGGCGGATTTGCCAGGCCATATCGAGCCAGGCGCGCAACATGGCCGGCGCATGGCCGAGCGTGCGATAGACATTCGGCACCTCGATGCCGCGCGCCCTGACCTCCTCGAACATCGCCTTCAAGGCGGGATCGCTCGGCTGCATCGGCACGTGTGGCAGGCGGCTCATGGTTCCATTCTCCCTGTTTCGCGAGGCCCGACCCGCGCGTTGCGATTTACTAGACAATTGTGGCCGGCAACGGAAGGCCCCAACGCCGGCGCGCAAAAATTTCCGGGCGTGACCGGTTCTATCCGAGCGGATCATGCTCTAGGATCGGATCAGGCGCTCCCCACCAAGGGCAGAACAAGCGCCACATAGAGGGAGACACCATGACCGGCCGCGATGTCACGATCGAGCTGCCTTGGTATGAGACGCGCATTCTCAATTGCACGTTCTGCGGCAAAATGATCGCCGGGCATTATTGGCATGACGATTCCTATCCCACCGACAAATTCTGCGAGCCGCCCTGCGCCGATGTGAAACGGCGCCTCGCCCGCTCGCCCCGTCCCAAGTCCGCGCCACGTCGCGCCAAGCGCGGTTGAAGGAGGCCCCCATGCTTCGCATCGGTATCGATACCGGCGGCACCTTCACCGATCTCGTCGTGCTTGAGCCCACGAGCGGCAAGGTCTCCATCGTCAAAGTTCCCTCAACGCCGAAACGGCCATCGGATGCGCCGCTGGCTGCGATCCGCCAATCTGGCGCGGCACCGAGCGAGGTTGACCGCATCGTCATCGGCACCACGATCGCGACCAATGCGCGCCTGCAAAAACACGGCGCGACCGTGCTCTATATCGCCACCAAGGGCCATGAAGACGTGCCGCTGATCGCGCGCATCGACCGCAAGGAGGCCTATAACCCAGCTTGGTTGAAGCCCGATGCCGGCGTCAAACGCCGCCATGTGTATGGCATTGCCGAGCGCGTCGATCACAAGGGCAACGTGCTGACCGCCTTGAAGCCGAGCGAGCTCAAGCGGCTCGGCGATTGGATCGCGCGCTCGTTGAAGGCCGAACCCAAAACCGATTGGGCCGTCGCGGTCAATTTGCTTTATTCCTATGTCAGCCCCACGCATGAGAAAGCGATCGGCAAATATCTCGCCAAACGCTTTCCCGACCTGCCCGTTTCGCTCTCGCATGTGGTCGCGCCGATCTGGCGCGAATATGACCGCGCCGCGACCGTGATCACCGATGCCTTCATCAAGCGCGTGATTGCCGAGTTTGGCGGCCGCCTTGAAAAAGAGGTCAAGGCCTTGGGCATCAAGGCGCCGCTCGCGCTGATGAAATCGAATGGCGGCCATGCCGCGGCAAGTTCCGCCGCCGAAGCGCCGGTGCAATTACTGCTCTCAGGCCTCGCGGGTGGCGTGATCGCCGGCCGGCGCTTCGCGCGCGACCATGCTAAGGGCAATGGCGTGACGCTCGATATGGGCGGCACCAGCGCCGATGTCGGCCTGATCGCCAATGGCGAGTTCGGTTCGACCACGCAATATGAGGTCGAATGGGGCGTGCCGGTCAGCGCGCTCTTTATTGACTATACGACGATCGGCGCGGGCGGTGGCTCGATCGCCTATATCGACGCCGGCGGATTGTTGCGCGTTGGTCCGCGAAGCGCGGGCGCTGATCCGGGCCCCGCCTGTTATGGCCGCGGCGGCACCGAACCAACCGTGACCGACGCCAATGTCGTGCTCGGCCGGCTCGACCCCGCGTTCTTTCTGGGCGGCGAGATGAAATTGGTGGGCGCCTTGGCGCACAAGGCCATGGCCGGCCTCGCGGCGAAACTGAAGCTCTCGGTCGAGGAGACCGCGCTCGCCATCCTCAACACCACGGCCGCCAATATGGCGGATGCCACGCGCCTATTGACCGTCGATCGCGGGCTCGACGCGCGCGATTTTTCGCTCATCGCGTTTGGCGGGGCGGGTCCGCTGCACGCGGTCGATGTCGCCCACAAGCTCGGCATGACACAAGTCGTCGTGCCGCCGCACCCAGGCCTCTGCTCGGCGCTTGGCACGCTATTGACCGACCTTCGGGCCGACCGCGCGCGCACCGTGATCCATCGCTCCGACCGGATCGACCTGAAACGCCTTGGTGCCGAGCTCAAAGAGGTCAGCCATGAAGCGCTTGCTGAGCTTAAGCGCGACGGCCTCAAGGGTGAAGCCGCGCTCGCGGGCTATTTAAGCATGCGCTATCTCGGTCAGAATTTCGGCGAGTTGATCAAGTTGAATGCGCCGGCGATGAACCGCGCGGTGTTCGACCGCGCGATCGAAGACATGCACGTTCGCCATCAAGAGCTCTACGGCTATGCCATGCGCGATCGCGTGATTGAAATCACCGAAGTGCGCGTCATCGCGCTCGGTGAGGAGACAATATCGGCACAGCTCTCTGCACCGAAGAGCGGCCGAGCTGAACCCCATGCGCGCCGCACAATCTATTTCGCCGAGGTCGGACGGGTCGATACGCCGATCTATCGACGCCCCACTCTTCCCGAGGGCACGCAAATCATAGGCCCTGCCCTCATTGAAGAAATGGATTCGACGACACTCCTCCACCCTGGCGACCGCGCCGAGGTGCGGGCCGATGGCAGCCTGGTCATCACCATCGCGGCCTCTGAAACACCCGCCCACCAAGCCGCCCCCTCAAAAGGGCGCCTCGCGCCCGAACGCGATCCGGTCACCCTCACCGTCGTCAATAATGCGCTGCGCAATATTTGCGATGAAATGGGCAGTGCCATGGTGCGCACCGCCTATTCGCCGATCTTCAGCGAATCGCGCGATTTTTCGTGCCTTTTGTTCGACCGTAATGTGCGCATGATCGGCCAGGCCGAAATGAACCCCGCGATCATGTGCGCCGGGCTCCACACCGTGCCGCATTGCGTCACCGAGGTCGGTGCGGCGAATATTCACCCCGGTGATGTGATCGTGCACAACGATCCCTATCGCGGCCAATGCCATATGCCGGAACACTTGCTCCTCAAGGCGGTGTTCCTCGACGGTAAGTTGATCGGCTATGCCGGCAATATCGCGCATATCGGCGAGATCGGCGGCATGGCGGTCGGCTCCTTTGCCTCGACCGCGACCGAGGTGTTCCAAGAGGGCCTGCGCCTGCCGCCGGTCAAGCTGATGTCGCGCGGCGAATATTGCAAAGATATTTGGCGCGTGATGCTCGCCAATCACCGCACGCCGGACGCCACCTGGGGCGACTTCCACGCGATCATGGGCTCGCTCACCACCGCCGAGCGGCGTCTCCAAGCCCTTGTCGCGCGCTATGGCGTCGATGATTTCGAACGCATCTGCGAATCGCTGATCGACCACGCCGAAGCCTGGATGCGCAATGAAATCCGAAAAATTCCGAACGGCGTTTATTCGTCGAGCGATTATTTCGAGGACGATGGCGTCGTGCGGAAGAATTATTTCTTCCGCTCCGAAGTTCATGTGCGCGACGAGGAAATCGTCGTCGATCTTTCGGGCTCCGACAAACAGGCCCTTGGGCCGATCAACGTTACCTATGTCGCAACCGCGGCGGCCAGCTGTACCGCGATTCTACAAAGCATCGGCACGCATGATGTGCCGCTCAACACGGGGATCTTCCGCCCGCTCAAGGTCATCGCGCCGCCCGGCACGCTGGTCAATCCGGAATTCCCCGCGCCCAGCGTCGCCGGCAATACCGAGGGCCAACCCCGCATCATCGCCTGCATCCAGGGCGCGATGGCGAAGGCGATGCCCGGGCGTGTCGGGGCAGCCGAGGGCGGCACGGCATGCAATCTCCTGATGGGCGGCACGCATCCCGACACGGGTGAGTTCTGGACTCATTATCAGCTTGATGGCGGCGGTTGGGGTGGCCGCCCCGATCGCGACGGTAATAACGCGCAGTGCATTGCCCATGGCTCGACTGTGCGCTCGACGCCAACCGAAGTGTTCGAGACGCGCTTTCCCCTACGCGTCATCGAATATTCACTGCGCGCCGATTCAGGCGGCGCCGGCCTCAACCGCGGCGGGCTTGGCGTGCGCCGATTGTTCGAGGTGACCGCGCCCACGGTCACGCTGAGCGCGCTCCTCGATCGTATGGATAAGGGCCCGTGGGGTCTCTATGGCGGCAAGTCAGGTGGTGCCGCCGGTGTTTACGTCAAACGGCGCGGCGATAAACGCTTTCTGACCTTTACCGAAGCCTATGGCACCGTGAGCCCGACCAAATTCGTCAACATCCGGCTCGAGCGCGGCGACCAGCTCTTGCTCCACGCACCGGGCGGTGGCGGCTATGGCAATCCGAAGAAGCGCAGCGACGCCCGGCTTCGCGATGATTTGCTCGACCGCTTCGTAACGCCAGCCGGTCTCAAGGCCTATGGCCGAACGCCGGCCGCCGCGAAACGGCTGACCGCTTAAATTTCACGCTCAAGGAAAGATGGCTCACATGGAAATCGGTCTTTACGCCAACACCCACGGCTTTTCCTGGCGCGACGAGGCAAACATCTATCTCAGCCATGTCGATGTCGAACAAATGCAGCCGGTGCGCGTCGCGCAGCTGGCTGAGAAGGCCGGGTTCCATTCCTTGTGGTTTCCCGACCATGTCTCGATGCCCGGTGCCTCGGCCAGCGCCCACACCGCCAACGTCACCGGCACGCGCGCTTATCAGGAACGTCACAACATGATGGACGCCGCGGTCTGCATGGGCGCGGTCGCGGTCTCGACAACCAAGATCAAGCTCGGCACCTCGTGCCTGATCGCGCCCTATCGGCATCCGTTGTCCGACGCGCGCCAATTCGCCACGATCGACCAGCTCTCGAAGGGCCGACTGATGCTCGGTGTCGCGGCCGGCTGGATGGCGGAAGAATATGCCTCGGTCGGTATCGACTATGCCGAGCGCAATGAACGCACGATCGAATGCATCGAAATCTATAAACATTGCTGGACCGACGACGTGGTCAGCTATCGAGGCAAGCATTACAGCTTCGAGAATCTCTCGATGGATCCGAAGCCTTTTCAAAAGCCGCGCCCGAAGATCGTGTTCGGCGGCGCGACGCCGGCCGGCGTGAAGCGCGCCATCCAACATTGCGACGGGCTCTACCCGCTCTATCTCGATCCGCATGGCGACCCGGCGCGTTACAACAATTTGCAAGACATCATCCGCGCGGAAGCGAACAGGATCGGTCGCGACGCGCGCCAATTCCACATGCTGGCCGCCGCCGGCGCGCGCGTGACCGATGGCAATGACGCGTTCTCAAAGGCGAAGCCGCGCCGGCTTTGCACCGGCACGCCCGAGCAAGTGTTAAGCGATCTCGAGCGCTTCGCCAAAGCCGGCTATTCGATGGTCGTCTGCATGTTGACCGAGACGGAAAAAGGCAAACTGAAAGACCTCGAAGACCAAATTCGACGCTTCGGTGAGCACATCATTCCCGAGGCGAAAAAGCTGAAGCCGGCCGGCGAGTGGCTGCCTATCACCTAATCGGCGTTTTCCGTTGTCTCGACCAATGCTACAAACGCCAAAGACCGAGTCACGGTCGGCACGCATCTAGAGGAGTCAATCCATGCGGCTCTATCGATCGATCCTGGCGCTCGCGGCTTTGTGTTTGATGCCGATCGGCGTGGCTGAGGCGGGAGCGGTGTTTGTGCTTGAAACCAGCTATGCCGACCAGCCCGGCAAGACCGAGGCCTATCGCATGGTAGTCGAGGGGCCCGACTTGATGATCGAAACGCCCAGCGAAAGTGGCGGCAATAGCAAGGCACCAGACCAAATGATTTTTTTCGGCAAACGCAACGAGATGTTGGTGATCAACCACGCTGAGAAAACCTACATGGTCATGGATAAGGCCTCGATAAAGGCCATGAACGACGCGTCGATCGAACGCGGCGAACTCGCCGTGCTCAGCCCTGGCGAGCGCATCGAGGTGATCGCCAATCAAAAGAAATCAGCGCGCTTCATTTTGGTCGCTGGCAAGCCGTTGAATGAGCCGGTGGTCAAATACGGCCCCTTCGTCATGAACACCCAGGACGAAATTCGCCAGGCCGTGGTCGATTATCAATCCGGCAAATTCTGAGCGCGACGCCACCGGTTCAATGAAATCGCTCGGCCGCTTCGATTACGTCATCGTCGGCGCCGGCACCGCCGGCTGCGTGTTGGCGAACCGCCTCTCGGCCGATGGACGAAGCCGCGTCCTGCTGCTCGAGGCCGGCGGCAAGGACGATTATTTCTGGATCCATGTGCCGATCGGCTACCTCTATTGCATGGGCAATCCGAGGACCGATTGGTGCTTCGCGACAGAGCCCGAGCCCGGCCTGAATGGCCGCGCGCTCAACTACCCGCGTGGCAAGGTGCTGGGCGGCTGCTCCTCGATCAACGGCATGATCTATATGCGCGGCCAGGCGCGCGATTACGATCATTGGCGCCAGCTCGGCAATCAAGGTTGGAGCTGGGATGACGTGCTGCCCTATTTCAAGAAATCAGAGGACCAGGCCGCCGTCCCGGTCGACGACATGCATGGCGCGGGCGGCGAATGGCATGTCGAGCACCAACGCCTGGGCTGGGATATTCTCGATGCCTTCCGCGCGGCGGCGGCTGAGGCCGGTATTCCCAACAGCGACGATTTCAACCGCGGCGATAACGAAGGCTGCGGGCGCTTTCACGTCAACCAAGTGCGCGGTCGGCGGCTCAGCACCGCGGGCGCGTTCCTGAAGCCGGCGCGCGGCCGGCAAAACCTCCTCGTGCTGACCCACGCCCACGCCAAGGCGATCCGCTTTGAGGGCAATCGCGCCGTGGGTCTTTCCCTCCGCATCAAAGGAGAAGACGCGGAGGTTGCGATTTCAGGCGAGTTGATTCTGGCGGCCGGCGCGGTCAATTCGCCGCACCTATTGCAGCTCTCGGGCGTCGGCGCGCCGAGCCTATTGAGCCAGCACGGCATCCCCCTCGTCCATGCTTTGCCGGGTGTCGGCGAAAACCTGCAAGATCATTTGCAGGTGCGTTGCGCCTACAAGGTCCGGGGTGTCGCGACGCTGAACGAACGCGCGAATAGCCTCTGGGGCAAGCTTGGCATCGGGCTTGAATATGCCCTCTTCCGCAGCGGCCCGATGTCGATGGCGCCCTCGCAACTCGGCGCCTTCGTGAAATCCGACCCGGCGTTGGAAACGCCGAATTTGCAATACCACGTCCAGCCTTTGACGCTGGAGCGCTTCGGCGAACCCTTGCACCCCTTCCCCGCCTTCACCGCGAGCGTGTGCAATTTGCGCCCCGAGAGCCGGGGCTACATCCGGCTCAGATGCGCCGATCCGTTCGCCGCGCCCGCGATCAAACCGAATTATCTCGCCGCCGCCGCCGATCGGAAAATCGCGGCCGACGCGATCCGCCTGACGCGGCGCATCGTGGCGCAGCCGGCACTGCAAAAATTTTCGCCCGAGGAATTCAAGCCGGGCCCCGCCTATTCAACCGATGATGACCTCGCCAAGGCCGCGGGCGATATCGCGAGCACGATCTTCCACCCGGTCGGCACCTGCAAAATGGGGCAAGACGACATGGCCGTGGTCGATGAGCGCCTCCGCGTGCGCGGCGTGAGCGGACTTCGCGTGGTCGATGCCTCAATCATGCCGACCATCACGAGCGGCAACACCAACGCGCCGGTCATCATGATCGCGGAAAAAGCCGCCGACATGATCCGGGATGACGCACGTCGGGTATAAAACCTTGAGCCCTTGGCCTGACAGACCTATACGGAGCCAGACCGCGTCGCGGCCGCGCGCATCGCGGGCGCCAGGCGTACCACACGATAGCGAAGCTTTCGGGTGGGGACCGGTGCCCGACCGGCCAACGCCTAAAACCAGATAACTTAGGTCGCCATAGCCTGGCCGACGGTGAGTGCCTGATCCGCCGGCGCCGCCCTATCGCCGCCCTGCTGGAGCTCAAACGCGTTGGCATACCAACCGCCGCGCGCGAGCAATTCATTATGCGTGCCGCTATCGATCACGCGGCCATTCATCATGACCACAATGTGATCGGCAATGGCGGCCGTCGACAATCGATGCGCCACCATGATGATGGTATGGTGCCCCACGTCGCGGATACGACCGATACTTGTTTTGAAGATCTCCTCTGACTCCGCGTCAAGCTGACTGGTCGGTTCGTCCAGAATGAGCACGCTCGCATGCTTGATGAGGGCGCGCGCCAAATCGACGCGCTGGCGCTGCCCGCCCGATAGCATGCCGCCACCTTCGCCAATTCTTGTCTCATAGCCCGCCGACTGTTTGATGATGAAATCATGGGCCCCCGCCAATTGCGCCGCCTTTTCGATCTCAGCCAAATTGGCCTCGGGCCGGCCATAACGAATGTGCTCGGCGATCGTGGTATCGAATAATTGCGGCGTCTGTGGCGCATAAGCGATGCCGGCACGCAGGCTCTTCAGTATGAGCTCCGTAGCGGGCACCCCATCGAACGAAACGACGCCGCCATCGGGGTCACGCAGCCGCGGGATCAAATCGATGAGGGTCGATTTGCCCCCGCCGGATGGCCCAACTAGGGCCGTCAAGCGGCGTGCCGGCAGAAACACGGTCACGTCATTTAGCGCAGGTGTACCCGAGGTCGAGTAATTGAAGGCGACGCGATCGAACCTTATGCCTTCATGGAGACCGCCAAATCTGCGTAGGCCGAAGTCGGCCTCGGGCGATTGTTCGAGCGTCTCTAATCGCTGCTGGAGCGCCACCAGGCTATAGCGGGTCAGTGCCATGCTACTACGCAGAACTATCGCCTCCCTCAAGATTGGCATGAGGCGCAGTAGAATGAGCAGAAACAAGCCGAGTTCCTCAATTCCAACACCCATAGCCGAGTAGC
>SHWC01000004.1 GCA_009691045.1 Alphaproteobacteria bacterium
CGATCAGGAACATTTCCTCTCGCGCCAGCAGACCAAAACGCTCTTCCGCGACGTGTTCCGCCGCGGCAAGGGCAAGAAGTGGAAGTTCAGTCAGTCATCGATGTTCCTCGATTTCCTGGCCGGCAATCAGGAATATCACTGCACGCCATGGGGCAACCCGACGCGCAATATCTTTGGCTGGCAGAAGCCGTGCTATTTGCTGGGCGAAGGTTTTGTCGGCTCGTTCCGCGAATTGATGGAAACCACCGAGTGGGACAATTACGGCACCGGCAAATACGCCAAATGCGCGAATTGCATGGTGCATTGCGGCTATGAGCCGACCGCAGTCAACGACACGCTGAAACGGCCCTTGCATGCGCTCCTGGTGAAGCTTCGCGGCGTCAAGACCGAAGGCCCGATGGCGCCCGAGATCGCGCTCGGCAATGCACGACCGGCGCAATATGTGTTCGACGTGCACGTCCAGCAAAAATTGGCCGAGGTGCGCACGAAGCAAGCTGCGTCAAAGGCAGCCCAGGAGCGCGGCGCCAACGCTTCGACCAACGCGGCCTAGACGCCTGAGCGCGATCGCGGAATCGAGCGCGACCGACATATAGCCGCCGAGCCCGAACGGGTTGAGCAAGAGCGAATTCAGAATCGGCGCCAAGGCCGTCGAGCCATCGGGCCTGACCGCGCGCGCCAAAGCTTCTGGCAGTTCTCGGTTCGAGGGATCGACCACGACCCGGATCACACCGAACGGCAGGCCGCGCTCCGTGGCCGCGCGCGCGACACCCTGACTTTCCATATCGGCGACGAGCGCACGCGTCTTGACCAACAGCGCGGCCTTCTCATCACGCGTTCGCACCAGATGATCGACCCCGGCGATCGGGCCGACCACCGCTCCTTTTCCACCCACCTTGAAGAGCAATTCAATCAGGCGCTGATCGGCGGTGTAGCGTTCATCGACAGTGACCGGCGGTGGGGCTTCGCCGCGCCTCACCGCATGGCCGCGCATACTGAAAATCGCGCCCAGAGTCTCACCGAGCGATTGAGCACCCCGTGGGTCGCGCACAGCCCCTTCGACCGCCAAAACCTCGGTACCGATGATGACACGACCTGGCCCGAGCCTTGGGTCAAGCCCGCCGGCGAGGCCGAAACTTATCAGCGCGGCCGCGCCGGACTCAGCCAATGCGCAGGCCTGTTGATAACCGCGCGCGGCATTCGCCCCTGAAACGCGAACCTCGATCCCGCTTGGCATGGGTTGGCCCAACGCGGCGACTTCGCGCAGCACACCGGTGACGATGCCAACCTGTTTGAAAATCGCTGGCTTCCGTGGTTCAGGGCGCTACAGCCCGCAATTGGGCCGTCGCTCATTGCTTAGGCAAAGATCACGATAGCGTGCCAACGCCCAAACCGGGAAATAGGCGGCATAGCCGTGATAGCGCAAATAGAAGACGCGGGAAAAACCCACGGCGGTGTAATCGTCTTCCTGCCAGCGTACGCCGTCGCGCCGCGCTTTAAGCAGATAGTCGACACCCCGCCTCACCGCCTCGCTATCGACCTCGCCCGCCGCCATCAGCGCGAGCAGCGCCCAGGCGGTTTGCGACGCGGTCGAGCGGCGCTTGAATGAGTTATCAACGCGCTCCGGATAATAACTGTCGCCGGTCTCGCCCCACCCACCATCGGCGTTTTGCTTGGCCTGCAACCAGGCGACCGCCTTCTGGATATGGGGCGCGTCCAACTCCTCACCCGCCGCGTTAAACGCCGCGAGCACCGACCACGTGCCGTAAATATAATTGGTCCCCCAGCGGCCAAACCACGCGCCGCTCGCTTCTTGTTCTTTCCGCAAGAACTCAAGACCGCGCACGACCGCCGGATGATCGCGGTCATAGCCGATCTGACACAAAAAGCCGACGCAGCGCGCGCTTACATCCGAGGTCGGCGGATCCAACAACGCCCCGTGATCGGCGAACGGAATATGGTTCAGGTGATAGCTCTCATTCTCCGCATCGAACGCGCCCCACCCACCGTTCTTGCTTTGCATGCCGACGACCCATTCGGCGGCGCGGGCGATCCGCTCGCCATGGGCCTCAGGATCGACCCGATGCAGCGCCATCCCAACGACCGCCGTGTCGTCGACATCGGGGTAATAGTCATTGCGATATTGAAACGCCCACCCGCCAGGACGCAGATCGGGGCGTGCCGCGATCCAATCACCCTTGACGTCGAGAATTTGACGCTCGGCGAGCCACGTCGCGGCCCGACGCATCGAATCGCTCTCAGGCGCCTCACCCGCTTCGAGCATTGCGAGTTGCGCGAGTCCGGTATCCCAGATCGGCGAGACGCAAGGCTGGCAGAATTGGCGATCGCCGACCGGTTTGGTGAGTAGAAGATCGATCGAGCGGCGCACCGTGCGGCGCACCGGATCCTCGGGCGGATAACCCAAACGGTCGAGCACCATCAGGAGGTTGGCCATGGGCGGGAAGATCGCGCCAAGCCCGTCTTCGCCGTTCAGCCTTTGCATGGACCAGGCGAACGCCGCATCGATCGCGCGCCGCTTGAGCGCCTGCGGGCGAATCCGTTCATAAATTTTCAGCAACCGATCGACACCGTAGAACATGTGCCCAAGCGCGGTGCGCATCACGAAATAATGCTGCTCGCGCTCGGGCGGCGTGAGGAACAATTCTCCTATATCCACCCGGCGTGGATTTTTCGCGCGCGGGCGCAGCGCCATCAAGATCAAGAGCGGCACGAGCGTGGTGCGCGACCAATAGGAAATCTTGTCGAGATGAAACGGAAACCAGCGCGGCAGAAACACGATCTCGACCGGCATGGAGGGCACCGCGCGCCATGGCACCTGGCCGAACAGCGCCAGCGCGCACCGCGTGAACACATTGCACCGCGCCGCGCCGCCACGCTTAAGCACGGCCTCGCACGCTTTTTTCATGTGCGGCGCATCGGTCGCGTCGCCGATCATCTTAAGCGCGTAATAGGCTTTGACGGTCGCGCTGATGTCGGTCGCGCCGCCCTCGAACAAGGGCCAACCGCCCTCCTCGTTCTGAATATCTCGAATGTAATTGCCGAGGCGCGCTTCGACCTCGGGGTTCACTTCATCGAGAAAATGATTGAGCAGTATATATTCGGCCGGGATGGTCGCATCCGCCTCTAGGTCGAAGACCCAGTGACCATCTTCATGTTGGTTGGCGCGCAAGGCATCGCGCGCGCTATCGACCAACGCACTGACGCGCGCCAAAAGGGTCGCCATTGGCGCTGGCGCGGTTCTGGATGAAGGTTGCTCCATTGCCGCCATGACGGGCTCGGTCCCCTCAGCGCAATGGTCGAACGCGCGTTGACAACCGGCTCAGGCCCGAAGGACGGCGGCGGAGTTCGAGCCGAGCGCGCCGAGCGCTATCTCGACGATGTGGTGCGCGTTGAGCCCGGCATCCTCATACATGCCCTGCGGCGTACCGTGCGCGACGAAACGATCCGGCAACACCATAGGGCGGATTTTAAGGCCGAGGTCGAGGAAACCATTGCTCGCCAGGAAATGCAGTACGAACGAGCTGAAACCACCGACGGTGCCTTCTTCGATCGTGATCAGCACCTCATGCTCGCGCGCTAGGCGGCGGACCAAATCCTCGTCGATCGGTTTGGCAAAACGCATGTCCGCCACC
Organism: Alphaproteobacteria bacterium; assembly: GCA_009691045.1. Classification (GTDB taxonomy): domain Bacteria; phylum Pseudomonadota; class Alphaproteobacteria; order UBA828; family UBA828; genus SHWC01. The sequence goes on from SHWC01000004.1 coordinate 3,651, forward strand.
GTGGTTGAAAGGCCGCGTGAGCCGAGCTCATCAGCCGCCGCTAAACATTCATGCAGACGCGCGCCAAGGTTGAGGATCGCGATCGTGGTGCCTTCGCGTATGATCCGGCCCTTGCCGATCGCAAGCGGCGTCCCCCGCTCGGGCAATGGCAGGCCAACACCCTCGCCGCGCGGATAACGCACCGCGCTCGGCCCATCGTCGATCGCCGCGGCGGTTGCCACCATGTGCATCAGCTCAACCTCATCGGCCGCCGCCATGATGACGAAGCCCGGCAAGGTGCCGAGATAGCCGATATCGAACGACCCCGCATGGGTCGGGCCATCGGCGCCGACGAGGCCAGCCCGGTCGATCGCGAAACGCACAGGCAGTTTCTGGATCGCGACGTCGTGCACAACCTGGTCATAGGCGCGTTGCAAGAAGGTCGAATAGATGGCCGCGAACGGCTTCAGGCCCTCGGTCGCGAGGCCGGCCGCGAAGGTCACCGCATGCTGCTCGGCGATCCCGACATCGAACGAGCGGCTCGGAAAAGCCTCGGTGAATTTGTCGATGCCGGTGCCCGATGGCATGGCGGCCGTGATCGCGACGATCTTGTCATCGGCCTTGGCCTCGGCGATCAACGCCTTGGCGAAGACATTGGTATAGCTCGGCGGGCCGGCCTTGCCCTTGACCTGAACGCCGGTCATTACATCGAATTTGTTGAGCGCGTGGCCCTTCTCGGCGCTGTTCTCGGCTGGCGCGTAGCCCTTGCCTTTTTGCGTGATCGCATGAATCAGCACGGGGCCCGGCGTATCGTCATCGCGCACGTTTTTCAGGACCGGAATCAGATGGTCGAGATTATGACCGTCGATCGGGCCGATATAGAAAAAGCCCAGCTCCTCGAACAGCGTCCCGCCGGTCGCCATGCCGCGCGCATATTCCTCGGCGCGGGCGGCCGCGACACCCATTGATCTGGGCAATTTGGCCGCGAATTGCTTGCCGATCTCGCGGAGCGAGCGGAAGGAGTGGCTCGACAGGAGGCGCGACAAATAGGCATTGAGAGCGCCGACCGCAGGCGCGATCGACATTTTGTTGTCATTGAGGATGACAATCAGCCGATGCGGCAAAGACCCCGCATTGTTCATCGCCTCATAGGCCATGCCAGCCGACATCGCCCCATCGCCGATCACGCAAATCACATTGCGCCGCTCGCCCTTCACGTGGTGGGCAGCCGCCATGCCGAGGCCGGCCGAAATCGAGGTCGAGGAATGGGCCGCACCGAACGGGTCGTACTCGCTCTCGCTCCGCTTGGTGAAGCCGTAAAGGCCACCCGGCTGACGCAGCGTGCGGATCCGCTCCCGCCGCCCGGTCAGGATCTTGTGCGGATAGGCTTGGTGTCCCACGTCCCAGATCAGGCGGTCATTGGGCGTATCGAAAATATGGTGCAAAGCGACGGTCAACTCGACCACGCCCAGGCCAGCCCCGAGGTGGCCGCCGGTGATCGAGACCGCGTCGATGGTCTCCTGGCGGAGCTCGCTCGCCAATTGCTTGAGGGCTTTGGTCGAGAGACCGCGGATATCCGCCGGACTCTTGACCTGGTCTAGCATCGGTGTGTCGGACATCGGCAAGTCACCCCCTCTGTTTCGGCGGCCGCTTCGCAATGGTCGGCTCGCCGCCCAGCCTTACAAAGTTACTACAAAGGAGGGCGGCCACGGAAGCAATTTGACGCGTCAACGCCTCAGGAACCCGGGGCTAAGCCCTTGAATCACCCTCAAAACCAAGGGATTGGCCGGCTTGATCCGCGCGGATCAGGTCGCGGCCGCGATGTAGCCTTGCTCGGCAAACCATTGAAGCGCATCGGCGAGGGCCGCCTTGGCCGGGCGCGCGCTGTAACCGAGTTCACGCTCGGCCTTGGCCGAGGAGAAGTACATCAATTTGCGCGCCATCCGAACGCCATCGACCGTCATGCGGGGCTCCGCGCCCGAGGCCCGCGCCCACCACTCGGCGGCCTGAGCCAGCGGCATCACCAGGCCGTGGGGCAGCTTGAGGCGCGGCGCCGGCCGACCGCAGAGGCTCGAAAGCGTCTCAAGCATGGCCAATAAGGTCATGTTTTCGCCGCCTAAAATATAACGTTCGCCAAGCCGCCCCCGGTCAAACGCGAGGAGATGCCCTTCGGCACAATCATCGACATGAACGACATTAAGCCCGGTATCGACATAGGCCGGCATGCGGCCGGTGGCAAAATCGACCACGATTCGCCCGGTCGGTGTCGGCTTGATATCGCGCGGACCGATCGGCGTGCTGGGGTTGACGATCACAATCGGCAGGCGCTCGCGCTGGACCGACTCATCGACCGCCCGCTCGGCCAAGAATTTTGAGCGCTTATAATGGCCTATCATATGGTCGAGCCCGGTTGGAGTCGTCTCATCCGCCGGCCGGCCATCGGCATTGAGCCCAAGCGTCGCCACGCTGCTCGTATAGACGATGCGGCCGATCCCGGCATCGGCCGCGGCCCGCATCAGATGCCGCGTACCCTCGACATTGGCGCGATAGATTTCCTCGGGCCGGGGCACCCAAAGGCGGTAATCGGCCGCGACGTGAAATAGCGCCTCGCAAGCCCGGCAGGCGCGCGCCAGCGAGGCCGCGTCGGTCAAATCCCCCTCGACCCGCTCGACATCGAGGCCTTCGATATTGCGCGCGGGCGTGCCGGGTCGCACCAAGACTCGAACCTTGTGCCCTCTGGCCAAAAGCCGGCGAGCGACTGCGGACCCTAAGAATCCGGTGGCGCCCGTTAAGAGCGTTGTCATCAGGCGGTGCGGACGAAGATCACGCGTCGGTGGTGCCACAAGAGCCAGGCCAAAAAGAGCGGTGCGCCGACCGCCGCCACGATCAGTAACACTTCGAGCCCGCCCACCCACGTAACCGGCGCGATAATGTAGAGCGCGTCTTCGGTATCGAAGCCGCCCAAACGCGGCAGACCCGCTTGCTTGCCCCCGAGCCGGGTCTCGAGCGCCTGGCACACGACGAAAAGAGCGGCGACCGCGGCTCCGGCCAAAAGGCCAAGCGGCAAGCCGCTCGCGCCGATCCACGTATCCCGCAGGCCAATGCCGATCGCGATGAACAACAGCACTTGAACCGCGATATCCGCGCTCAGATCATAGAAATGACCGATTTTGCTCGACTTTCCGCTGAGACGCGCGAGTTCGCCATCCGCGTGATCCATCAAGGTCGAAAGCAAAAACAAGAGGCTGCCAATGACGAACCAAAGATTGCCCCCGACGCCATAGGCGGCGCAGGCGCCAAGGCCGAGCAGCAACCTTAAGGTCGTCAAGTGATTGGGGGTGATTGCCGTATGCACCAAAGGACGCACAATGAACCGGGCCAGCCGCTGGTCGAGCGGATCGCGTAGTCTAGGCGCGGCACCCGGCGGCCCTTGAGGGGAAGCGCCGAGTCCGCCTTTGGCATGAACATCGGCCATGGCCCGATGACTCCGCAGCGTGGAAATCGTTGCAGCACTATGACAAAGACGCGACGATCTGAGAAGTTTCGTCAGGCGCCATCGGCCAAAGGGTGGCCGCCACGTCAATACGATAGGAGAGCGGCGTGACACGCGCCTTGATTCTTGCGGCCGGGGTCGGTCGCCGCATGGGGCCGCGCGCCGAGACGGGGCCCAAGATCCTGCTCCGGATCGGCGGCCAAAGCCTTCTTGAGCGCCATCTTCGCTTGTTGATTCTGGTGGGCGTAACCGAGGTCGTTTTGGGCGTCGGGTTCGAGGCGCAGCGGGTCGAGGCCGAATTGGCCCGCCTGCCCCTCAAGGGCGCGATGTGGGTGACGACAGTCCATAACGCGGATTATCGAAGGGGTAGCGTCGTCACGATTTGGAGCCTCCGAGATGCCCTCGCGGCGGGTGGCGATGTCTTCGTGATGGACGGCGATGTGCTCTACGATCGGCGCCTATTGAAGCGCCTAGTTGAGACACGTCATCGCAATTGCTTTTTGCTCGATCGCGATGTCGAACCGGGCGAGGAACCCATGAAGCTCGCGATGAAGGATGGCCACCCGGTCGACTTCCGCAAGACGCTCGAACGGCCACATGATTTTTACGGCGAATCCGTCGGCTTCTTCCGGCTCGATGAAAAGGCGGCGCGCGATCTCGCCACCGCTGCCAAGGCACTGATCGATCGCGGCAGGTCCGATGATTATTTCGAGGAGGCCTTGCGCGATGTGCTACTCGCCTCGCCGCCGGAGCGCTTCGGCGTGGAAGATGTGACCGGCCTGCCGTGGATCGAGATCGATTTCCCCGGCGATATCGAGCGGGCTGAGCGCGAGATCCTGCCCGCTCTGCTCCCGGAGGATCGCTGAGCTTTAGCGCGAGGCCAAAAAAGCGCGCAGCACCAAAGCGAGCTTGCGCAACGGTCCGAATCTGACGCGCGGCAGATCGGGCCGAAACCCTTGCGCCTCGATGCGATCGAGATAGGCCTCATAAATGCCGCGCATCAACAACGCTGCGCGCATATTGCCCCGCTCATCCTCGGGCAAGGCCTCGGCGGCCTTGCGAAAGCGCTCGCGCGCGATCTTGCCGAGTTCCGCGCAAATGCGTTGCGCCCCTGCTGATCGCAATAGCTCGCCCGGCGGTAGCATCGCGACGCCCTCCCGGGTCAGGCTCTCGATCGGCAAATAGATGCGCCCAAGCTCGGCGTCCTCGCGGACGTCGCGCAAGATATTGGTCAGCTGAAACGCATGACCTAAATGCTCGGCGAACACCGGAATACGAGACGAGCGATAGCCGAAGATCGCGACCGAAAGGAGCCCGACGCATCCCGCCACGCAATAACAATAGCGTTCGAGCTGCGCCATGGTCGGCCGCACCATCGCGCCGCGCCGATCCATGTCGAAGCCTTCGAGAATGCCCAGAAAGTGCGTTTGGGCCAGACCATAACGCTCAACCGGCACGGCCAGCGCGATCGTCACCGGGTGGCGCGGCTCACCCCGATAAAGCGCGGCGATTTCTTCCCGCCACGCATCGAGCAACGCGAGCGCCTCGGCCTGATCGGGAACCTCATCCGCCACATCGTCGGTCTCTCGACAAAACGCATAGAGCGCCAACATCGCCTCGCGCTTTGGTTTTGGCAGGAGCAGCATCGGCAACAGGAAGGACGAGCCCGAGCGCCGCGCGACCCGCGCCACATAAGCCTTGGCATCGTCATAAGGCGGGATCGGCAAACCACGATCCGGCGCGGCAAGCGCGGCCGTCTCCGCCACGACGCTCACCATGATCTAATCACCGCTTTGATGGCGAGCCAAAGCCAGACCGGCTTTGGTACTCTGACCGGACCGGCGACCGGGTCATTCCGCCGCAGACGCGCGCTCAAGGCCTTTGCCAATTCGATAATCAACGCGGTCTCAAGCCTCAAGCCGCGACGGCGGATCGTGCGCGGCGTGCGCTCGGCGCGGCGCAGCAACTCATCAACGCCATCGAGGCAGCGATCGATTGTCTGCCGCACGGCAGCGTTCGCCCGGGCCTGAGCCAGCTCCTCCACGCGCCCGCCCGCCGCGATGAGCCACGGCTCGGGCAAATAGACGCGGTTCAATTCGAGATAATCCTCTTTGCAATCCTGCAAATGATTGAGCACTTGAAGCGCCTTGCATAGCGCGTCCGACCCCTCGAAATCGGCGCTCGTTTCGCCATGAATATCCATCATCACGCGTCCGACCGAAGCCGCCGAACGCTGACAATAATCCATCAAGTCGGCCCAATCGCGATACCGTGCTTTGGTGGCGTCCTGAATGAACGCGGAGAGCAAATCGCGGCCATGGCGCGGTGAATTGCGGGTTTCGATCAAGCTTCGATGATAGGGCCGCGCCCAATCGGGCAATGCCGCCTCATCAATGCCAAGCGCGGCCTGCGCGGCGGAGAGGCGACGCACTTTTTCATCCGCCGGAATGTTGTTGGCATCGGCGATATCGTCGCCATGGCGCGCGAAAACATAAAACGCATGTACATGCGGCCGGCATTCCTTGGGGATCAGAAAGGAGCCAACCGGAAAATTCTCGGTATTGGCGCGGATCAGCGCCTCGGCGTCATGATCAGCCGATGATCCGCTCGCCGACAACGGAACGCGTCGATCGACTTCCGCCGTCACATCAAGGTCCCGGCGACCCGGCGTGCCTCGGCATCCAGGGTATGAACATCGGCTAGAGTGTCGATCGACTGATGGGGGATGGCCTCAAGGCATTGCTCGACGATGCGTGTGATATCGAGAAAGCCAATCCGCCGATCGAGGAACCCACGCACCGCGATTTCGTTCGCGGCATTCAGAATGACCGGCGCCGAGCCGCCATCGTCCAACGCCTCGCGTGCCAGACGAAGTGCTGGGAACCGCTGCTCATCGGGGGCCTCGAAACTGAGCGTGCCAATACGCGCGAGATCAAGCCTTGGCGATGGCGAGGCGATGCGATCCGGCCAGGCCAAGGTATAGGCGATCGGTGTGCGCATATCGGGCGAACCCATTTGCGCCAACACGGAACCGTCGACATAGGCGACCATTGAATGAATGACCGATTGGGGATGCACCACCACCTCGATCTGATCGGTCCGCACCGGAAACAAATGATAGGCCTCGATCATCTCGAGGCCCTTGTTCATCATCGTCGCGGAATCGACCGAAATCTTGGCGCCCATGTCCCAATTGGGATGCGCGACCGCTTGGGCCGGCGTGGCGCCCGCCATGAATTGCAATTCGGCGGTACGGAACGGCCCACCTGAGGCGGTAAGAATAATTTTCTCAACGCGCTCGGGCCGCGCGAAATCGAACACTTGGAAAATCGCGTTATGCTCGGAATCGACCGGCAATAGCGTCGCGCCATGGCTCCTTACCTCATCGACCATGAGCGAGCCGGCGCAGACCAGGCATTCCTTATTGGCGAGCGCCACGATCGCGCCGCGCCTGACCGCCGCCAAAGTCGGCGCCAAGCCGGCGGCCCCAACGATCCCCGCCATTACCCAATCGGACGGCAAGGACGCGGCTTCAACCAACCCCTCCGCGCCTGCGGCAACCTTTATGCCGGTGCCGGCCAAGGCCGCCTTCAAATCGCGGTAGCGATGCTCATCGCCCGTGACCGCCAGGCACGCGTTCAAACGCTTGGCCTGCGTGGCCAGCAGATCGATATTGCCATAGGCGCTCAGCGCCTCGACCCGATAGCGACCGGGATTGCGCTCAACCAAGTCGATTGTGTTACAGCCGATCGACCCGGTCGACCCAAGGATGGTCACGCTGCGCGGCTCAACGCCGACAGCCGTGATCGCCTCCGCTGCGCGTTCGGCAGGTCTCGCCATCAACTATGTCCCGATCCGGTTCCCCGCCCCACCGACGCCGGTCCCCTTATGATCCGTGCGTCAGACTCTAGAGCAGTGGGGCTAGTATCCCCAACGCCCTGTATCCGAGGCAACAGCAAAAAACGTTGTTTATAATCGGGCACTTGGCCTAGGCGGCTAGGCCTGCGATCTGTTCCAAGAGCTTTTCGATGCCGCCAACGCGCTCATTGAGCCGACTCCAATCGCGCGGCGCCACCAATTTGCTATCCGGCCTTAAGCGCAAACCATGCTCCGGCTTAGAGACATAGGCGATCAGCTTTTCCGGCGCGGCGAAGCGGTCATTGCGGAAGCTGAGCACCGCCCCCTTCGGACCGGCATCGACGCGCGAAATCCCGGCGCGCCGGCAGATCCGCTTGATCGCAATGATCTTGAGAAGGTGTAGCACCTCGTCGGGCGGCGGGCCAAATCGGTCGGTCAATTCATCGAGGCAGGCGTCGATTTCAGACCGGTCCTCCAGGTGCGATAGGCGGCGGTAGAGATTGAGCCGCACATCCAGATCCGTCACATAGGTTTCGGGGATGAGAACCGCCGCACCGAGCGCGATATGGGGCGACCATGCGGTCTCGGCCATTTCGGCGGCGGCCCCACCGCGTGCGGACCTAACCGCCTCCTCTAGCATTTGCTGGTAGAGCTCGATCCCGACCTCACGAATATGGCCGGATTGTTCGGCCCCCAACAGATTGCCCGCGCCGCGAATATCGAGATCGTGGCTCGCCAACGCGAAGCCGGCCCCCAGCGTATCCAGCCGGTGGATTACATCGAGCCGCTTCAACGCCGCCTCGGTCAGCCGATGATTGGGCTGCAAAGTGAAATAGGCATAAGCGCGTACCTTTGCCCGGCCGATGCGCCCCCTCAACTGATAGAGCTGGGCCAGCCCAAACATATCGGCCCGATGCACGATCAGCGTATTGGCGCGCGGCAGATCGAGGCCCGATTCGACGATGGCGGTCGAGACCAGCACATCGAACGCGCCGTCATAAAAGGCCGACATGACTTTCTCGAGCGCGACCGCGCCCATTTGGCCGTGCGCCAACCCGATTTTCACTTCGGGCACCAGCGCGCGGAGCCGCGCCGCCACATCGTCGAGATCGGCCACGCGCGGACACACGTAAAAGCTCTGCCCGCCCCTGAAATGCTCGCGCATGATGCCCTCGCGCAGCACGACAGGATCGAACGGCAGGATGAAGGTGCGCACCGCCAGGCGATCGACCGGCGGCGTTGAGATCACGCTCATGTCGCGCACGCCACTCAAGGCCAATTGGAGCGTGCGCGGAATGGGCGTCGCGGTCAGCGTCAAGACATGGAGATTGGCCTTGAGCTGCTTCAAGCGTTCCTTGTGGGTAACGCCGAAATGCTGCTCCTCGTCGACCACAATGAGCGCCAGACGATCGAATTGGATCCCTTGAGCCAGCAGCGCGTGCGTCCCGATCACGATATCGACGGTGCCGGCGGCCAGCTCACGCTTCACGATCGCCGCGTCCTTGGCCGGCACGAGCCGCGAAAGCTGCGCGATGCGGAAGGGCAGACCCTCGAAGCGTGACTTGAAGGTCGCGAAATGCTGGCGCGCCAATAGTGTGGTCGGCGCCAACACCGCAACCTGCCGCCCGCTCGCCGCAACCACATAGGCGGCGCGCAACGCGACCTCAGTCTTGCCAAAGCCGACATCGCCGCAAATCAAGCGGTCCATCGGCCGGCCCGAGGCGAGATCGGCCAGACTATCCTCGATCGCCCTGGCCTGATCCTCGGTCTCGCTATAGGGGAAGCGCGCGGCAAAGGCGTCATAGTCGGCCTCGGCCGGATCGAAACGATCGGACGGCCGCACCAACCGCTCGGCCGCGATCTTGATCAGCTCATTGGCCATTTCAAGAATGCGTTTTTTCAGCCGCGCCTTGCGGGCCTGCCAATGCGCGCCGCCCAATTTATCGAGCTCGACCGGCTGATCGGCCGAGCCATAGCGCGACAGGAGCTCGATATTCTCGACCGGCAAAAAGAGCCGATCGTCGTCGCGATAATAGAGCTTCAGACAATCATGTGGTGCGCCATCGACCGCGATGGTCTCGAGCCCCATATAGCGCCCGATGCCATGATCGCTATGAACGACGAGATCGCCCTCTTTGAGCTCGGTCGCATCGGCGAGAAAATGCTCGGCGCGCACTTTTCGTTTGGGCGCCGCGCGGCTGAGCCGCTCGCCCAGAATATCTTGCTCCGCAAGCAAAGAGAGATCGCCCGCGACGAAACCATGTTCGATCGGCAGCACGGCGAGCCCAATTTCGCCGGCGGGACGCGCGTTGCATTCGGGACAATTGTCGACCGGCGTCAGCCGATCGAGCCCATGCTCGGCAAGCAAGCGGCGCAACCGTTCGCGACTGCCCGCGCTAACACAGGCCACCACCACGCGCCGCCCCTCGCCGCGCTCGGTATCGATATGACCGCGCACGACGTCGAAGAGCGCCGTTTGGCCGCCCACGCGTTCAGCCGAAAAATCGCGCGCGCGGCGGCCCCAGGCCTCGATCGCGTTGATGCCATCGGCATCCGCCACGCGAAAGCTCGAGAACTGACCAACAGCGCGCCCGGACAGCGCCTTCTCCCAATCTACTTTATCGAGAAACATCTTCGCCGGCGGGATCGGCTTGTAGTCCGCCTCCATCGACGTTGCAGGCGCGCTTGCCCGTGCGTCATAAAAATCGCTAATCGCCTCAAGCCGCCGATCGCGCGCGTCATCGGCCTGGTGATCGAGCGCAACGGGCGCACCGGGCACATAGTCGAACAGCGTGTCGAGCCGTTCGTGAAACAAGGGCAGCCAATGTTCCATGCCGGCTTGATGGCGGCCCGCGCTGATCGCCTCGAACAATTGATCGTCGCCGCTGACCGCGCCGAACAAAACACGATAGCCCGCCCGAAAACGTGCGATCGCCTCGGGCGTCAACAACACCTCGCTGACCGGCGAGAGTGTGATCGCGTTCAGGGTCGCGGCGCTTCGTTGCGTCATGGCATCAAACCGTCGGATCGCTTCGACCGTATCGCCAAATAGATCGAGCCTGACCGGCTCATCGGCGCCAGAGGGAAAAATATCGACAATGCCGCCGCGCAACGCGTATTCGCCCGCCTCCATCACCGTACCGGTCGCGACATAGCCATTGGCCTCAAGGAACCCGGCCAGCCGTTCACGCGAGATCGTCGCGCCAACCGCAACGGTCAACGAGGCATTGGCCAACATGGCGCGCGGCGGCACGCGTTGGAGCACCGCGTTGATCGTGGTCAACACGATGTGCGCGTTGGCGCTTGGCGCGGGCGCCGCCAGCTGCACCAAGGCCGCCATGCGTTGGCTGACGATATCCGGACGTGGCGAGGCGCGGTCATAGGGCAGGCAATCCCAGGCCGGCACCACAATTTGTTCGAGCGAGGGCGCGAAAAAACGCAAGGCCTCGGCCACCCGCGAGAGCCGCGCATCATCGCAGGCGATGTAGAGAATCGGCGTCGGTGCGGCAAACACCGCGACCTCAGCCAACAGGCGCGCATCGAGCCCTTCGGGCACGCCGGTAATGACAGCGCGTCCAACCCGGCCGAACGGCGCGGCAAGCAAGGGGAGCTCAGCCACGATCAACCCTGATGGCGGTCGCGCACATAGGCGATCAGCGCGCTCATGGCCGGCGTTGAGAATTCCGGCGGCACCGGCGCGCGTTCGGTGATCCAATCCAGAATGTCGCGGTCGTCATTGGTGGCGAGCAGGCGCTCAAGCTCGCCGACCCGCGCCTCGTCGAGCCGATCGAGGCGCGCCTCGACGAACCCGCCGAATAGAATATCGGTCTCCCGCGTGCCGGTGTGGCTCGTGCGGAAGCGAAGCCGCTGCCGGCGTGTATCGAGGTTATGCATGGTGTTCATGGTGGGATCGCCCGGCCGGCATCATAAGGATGCCGTCTCGCGCGCGCCAGCGCCCGTTCGAGCCCCTGTTGGCAGCGCCTTGGGCGGCTTGTAGGGTCGCGTCCATGCGCCCCACTGTACTCAACCCCCTTTATGCCCCGATCTCAACGCTGCAAGGCGTCGGGCCGAAAGTCGGCCGTTTGATCGAACGTGTGGCCGGGCCGAACGTGGTTGACCTCTTATGGCATGTGCCGACCGGCATTATCGACCGCCGGCTCGCGCCAAAAATCGCGGTCGCGCCGATCGGCACCACGGTGACCCTCACGGTGCGTGTCGATGAACACCGGGCGCCGCGCAATCCGCGTTTGCCTTATAAGGTCCGCTGTTCGGACGAGACCGGTTCCATCGACTTGGTCTTTTTCCGTGTGCACGGCGATTATGTCGAGAAGGCCTTGCCGATCGACCGCGTGCGTGTCGTGAGCGGGCGCATCGAGCGTTATGGAGATGCGCTGCAAATGCCGCATCCGGATTACATCGTGCCGCTTGAAGAGGCGGCGACGTTGCCCACCATCGAGCCGGTCTATGGCTTGACCGAGGGGCTCAACCTCAAGGTCATGGCGAAGGCGGTGCGGGGCGCGCTCGCCCGTGCACCCGATACACCGGAATGGCACGATGCGGCGCTGCTCGCGCGCGAGGGCTGGCCCGCTTGGAAGGCCGCGCTCCTCGCCGTTCATCGGCCCGAGAGGATGGATGCCTTGGGGCTTGAGACCTTTGCTCGGCGGCGCCTTGCCTATGACGAGTTATTGGCCAATCAACTCGCTCTAGCTTTAATGCGTGCACGCGTACGCCGCGCGCGTGGTCGAAGCCTCAAGGGCGACGGGCGCTTACGCGCCTTGGTCGCGGCCGCTTTGCCCTACACGCTGACCGGCGCGCAAAAAACCGCGATCCAGGAGATCGAGACCGACCTCGTGCAACCCCATCGCATGTTGCGGCTCTTGCAGGGCGATGTCGGTAGCGGCAAGACCGTGGTCGCGCTGTTCGCCATGCTGATCGCCATCGAGGCGGGCGCTCAGGCGGCTTTGATGGCGCCGACCGAAATCCTCGCCCGCCAACATATGAAGACGCTGGAACCCTTCGCCGAGGCGGCCGGCATAAAACTCGTCGCGGTACTCGGGCGCGAGCGTGGCCGGGGTCGTGCCGAAGCGCTCGCGCGGCTGGCCGATGGCAGTGCCGACATCGCGATCGGGACCCATGCGCTGATCGAGGAAGAGGTCACCTTCCGCGATCTCGCGCTCGTCGTGATCGATGAACAACATCGCTTCGGCGTGCATCAACGCCTGATGCTGGGCGCCAAGGGTAGCGCGGTCGATGTGTTGGTGATGACCGCAACGCCCATTCCGCGCACGCTGACGCTGACCGCCTATGGCGATATGGACGTCTCACGGCTGACCGAACGCCCGGCCGGTCGCCTGCCGATCGACACCCGTGTCGTACCGCTCGACCGGCTCGACGAAATCGTCGCGCACGCCAAGCAGGCGATCACCCAAGGAGCGCGCATTTATTGGGTTTGCCCGCTGGTTGAGGAATCTGAGCTGATCGACCTCGCGGCGGCAGCTGAGCGTCACGCGGCCTTGCGCCAGATCTTCGGCGAGCGGGTCGGGCTGGTCCATGGCCGAATGAAATCGAGCGAGAAGGACGCCGCCATGGCCGCCTTCGCGGCTGGCACGATCGACCTGTTGGTCGCCACCACCGTGATCGAGGTTGGCATCGATGTCCCCGAAGCGAGCATCATCATTGTCGAGCATGCCGAGCGCTTCGGCCTGGCCCAACTTCACCAATTGCGCGGTCGGGTTGGGCGCGGCGCGCGGCAGAGCCATTGCGTCTTACTTTATGCCGCACCGCTTGGCGAAACCGCACGCGCGCGGCTGCGCATCATGCGCGAAACCGATGACGGCTTTCGGATTGCCGAAGAAGATTTGCGCTTGCGTGGCGCGGGCGAGCTTTTGGGCACGCGCCAAAGTGGCCTACCCGCCTTCAAACTCGCCGATCTCGCCGCCCACAGCGAACTCCTAGCGATGGCGCGCGATGACGCCCGCCTCGTGCTCGACCGTGATCCAACCCTGACCGGCAAGCGCGGCGAGGCGCTCAGGCTCCTGCTCTATTTGTTTGAACGCGACGCGGCGGTGCGCCTAATCGCCTCGGGCTAACCGAGCCGCTGTGGCGGCAAGCCGCCCTCGGTTGGGTGCGGTTCGCCATGCGGCTTCTTTGGGTGCTTCTTGGCAACCTCATCGGCGCTACTCACAATGCCACCCGAGATCACCAATTTAATGCCCTCTTCCACATGCATCTTCAGGCGAATTAGTTCGGCCTCGTGCACCACCAGCAGAAATCCTGACGTCGGGTTGGGTGAGGTAGGCACGAAGACAAAGACCGTATCTTCGCCGAGGTGTTCGCGGATTTCCGGCTTGGGTTTTGAGGTGATGAACCCGAGCGTCCAGGTGCCCTTGCGCGGATATTCGATCAGCACAACCTCGTGGAACGCGGTCGAGGATTGCGCCAATACGGCATCGAACACCTGTTTCAATAGGCCATAGATTGTGCGGACAACCGGGACATGAGCCAAGAAGCGTTCGCCCAATCGAACAAACCACCGCCCAAGGAAATTGGTGACGAAGAACCCGATGAGCGTAATGACGATGAGAAGAATCAGAACGCCGAGGCCCGGCACACTGTGCGAAAGATAGCGTTCTGGCGTATAGGCTTCCGGAATCAGCGGTATGACACTGGTGTCGACATAATCGACGAAGCTGTAGATCAACCACGCGGTGATGCCAACGGGCGCCGTGACCAGCACGCCCGCCAGGAAATAATTGCGCACGCGCGTCAGCAGACCCCGCTTACGCGGTGGGAGCGGGGCACCAGGCGGCGTGGCGGTCGGCGTTCCAATCATGCGTGGTCCGGGCTCTCAATAGCGGTTCTCTCCCCAGTATACACAGGGGGATCTGCCAACGCATGAACCCCTTGGGGTCTTCCCCGCGCTCGCCGCACCCCCCATAGTGAGCTAAAGTTATTGTTCGCCTTTTTTCACGACCGGACCAACCATGAGCCTTATCGCCTGGATTATTCTTGCCGCCGTGGTGGCTGAGCGTTTGGCCGAGCTTGGCTGGTCGGCCCGCAATGAACGGCGCCTCCGCGCCCTTGGCGGCGTCGAACATGGCCGCGGGCATTATTTTTTGTTTCCACTGCTTCATGGCGCCTGGCTATTGGCGCTCGCGATCCACATCGCTTTCGAAGCCCGCATCGATGTGATCTGGCCATTGATCGGGGTTTATGGCCTGCTCCAGCTCGGACGTGGCTGGGTGCTATGGGCACTTGGTGAACGCTGGACGAGCCGGATCATTGTTTTGCCGGGCCGGAGCCTGGTGCGGCGCGGCCCCTTTCGGCTCATGCGCCACCCCAATTATTTGATCGTGGCGCTCGAACTCGCAATTCTGCCGCTTGCCCTTGAGGCCTGGCCAATCGCCGTGGTCGCGACCGCCTTCAACCTCGCACTGTTGGCCTACAGAATTCGCATCGAGGATCGCGCGCTCTTAGCAAGTCAAGGCTCGACGACATAAACGAACGCGCCGCCCTCGCTGGTTTCTTGCGCTTTCAAAGGACGTCGCCGCTGGGTCGAAACCCGCGTTTCGCCGGGCGGCGGTTCGGCATAGCCGATCCCCGAGCCATCGTGAGCTGCCAAAACCTTGGCGAAGCCGAGGGTCGCAAAACCCTCCGAGGACCGCGTATATCCGTTCTGGTGGAAGCGGCCGCCCACACAGGCACTGACCAGCCAGTAATAATCGTCCGACCAAAGCTCGATGTCGCCCGGCGGCACTTCGGCAAAGCGCGCCGCCTTGAGCACGCCGCGCAATGCATCGAGATCGCCAGCAGCCAGAAGCGCGCGGTGACTGCCCTGCTCAAGCAGCCAATTTTCGAAACCGAATTGGAAGGCGCCGATATGGCGACCTCCAAGCACACGGGTCACTTGCCGCCCCTCGCCGGTTCCCAGATCAACAGTGACCTCGTAGAAACGAACCTGACGGCTGTATTCCGCGTTATAGATAAAGCGATAGCGCTCCGCCCCGTTTTCCGCGCAGGCCGTACGAATGTCATCCGCCGCAAGAAAGCTGAAATAGGTCAACCGACGATCAACCGGATTATTGGATGGCCCACTATAGGAACAAGACGCCAGCGCCACACTCGCAACGAGCGCCAATGCGACGACGAAGATCAACGGTCGGTGTTGGATCATGGTGCCCTAGCTCTCCGACAGGCTTGAAGAAGTATCGCTCACCCTTTATGTGCAGCAAACATGAATGCTGACGCCCGGCCCTATTTTTTCTTCGGTACGCTGATGGACCATGAGGTCTTGGGTATCGTGCTCGGTCGTGACCCAACCCCATTGCGCATCGAGCCGGCTCGCCTTGGCGGTTTTCGCCGATTGAGGGTCAAAGGCGAGAGCTATCCAACGCTTGAGGCGACGGCCGGCGGCCACGTCGATGGGCGCTTGGTTTGGGGGCTGGAGGCCACCGATATCGCCCGCATCGCCTTCTATGAAGGCGAGGAGTATTACCAGTCTCATATCGAGGTCAGGTGCGCCGACGGAGCCACGCAGGTGGCGCTGACCTTCGCGACCGACCCAAATATCGCCACCGCGGGCGATTGGGATTTCGAACATTGGCGTTCAATGGACCGACCGCACATCGTCGCCGCCGCGCAAGCGTTCATGCGGCATTACGGATCGGTCAGCGATGCATCGGTTTCAGATCGGCGGTGGCGTGAGGCGCGCGCCAGGGCCCGCCGGTTGCTCAAGGTTTGAGCGAAGCCACCCGCTTATTGGGATTGTCATAGGCCATTGACATGGTCATGACCATGCACGGCACCTTGGTCCGGCTCAACGCCTTACAGACCTTATAGGCATCGCCTTTGCTGAGGCCCAAGAACGCCGCGCGATAGAGCATCTTACCACGCTTGCGTTTGACCGGGCTGACATCGGTGGCCGTACCTTCAACCAACTCGCCAACTTTAAGCGAGACCTTCTCGATCGCCGCTTCGGCCGCCAATTCGGAATCATAGGCCCCAACCTGGATCGAAAATCGCTTCTTGCTGGCGGGAAGGTCGGCCGTCGCCCCCTTCATGCTGAGGGCCCGTTTGCCTTCGACATCGCCTTGCGGCGCCAAATCCAGCGCTTTGCTGGCGATCTGCCCGGCTTTCTTCTTGGCCACGCGCTCGGCCACTTTAAGCGGCCCGCGGTCGGCAACTTTGAGATCGCGCGGCATCGGCCCGACGCCGAAGGCGCCATCAAGGAGCCGCATCGCCTGCCGATCGCGCTGATGGCCGGTATCGCCGCCCAGCACAACAGCGACAAGGCGGCGCCCTGCCCGCTCGGCGGAAGCGACCAGATTAAAACCCGAGGCCTGGGTAAAGCCGGTCTTGATACCATCGGCGCCGCGATAGCGACCGAGCAATTTATTGTGGTTGGCGAAACTCAGACCGTTGTAGTCGAACGACGCGGTCGAGAAGAAGCGATAATATTTTGGATAATCGCGTCGCAGCGCAATGGCAAGAAGTGCCAAATCGCGCGCGCTGCTGACCTGATCAGGATCGGGCAAGCCGGAGGCATTGCGAAAGGTCGTCTGCTTCATACCGAGCTTGCGGGCCTGTTGCGTCATCAATAACGCAAAACGATCCTCATTACCGCCGAGCGCCTCGGCAACCACAACCGCGACGTCATTCGCCGATTTGGTGACCAACGCGAGGATGGCGTCCTCGACTTTGATCGTATCGCCCTTCTCCAAACCGACCTTGGAACGCGGCTGCTTGCCGGCTTCTGCCGAGGCCTTGAGCGGCGAATTGAGCTTGAGTTCGCCTTTCTCGATCGCCGAGAAGAGCAAATAGAGCGTCATCATTTTGGTCAGTGACGCCGGATAATTCAGCTCATCCGCGTTGCGCTCGTGAACCACCTGCCCCGTTGCCTGATCAACCACGATGGCCGCATAACCGGCGAACGCATGGTTCGCGCCGACGCCAGTCGCCGCCAGAGCAACAAAGACCGCGACGGCGATTCCACTTCGCGTCAGCCAATGGCGCAGCCGAATCAACATATTGGGTAACCTTGCCGAAAATTGATGCTCTGATTAACTCTTATCAACGATTGGTGAATCATTCGTCAAGTGAAAGAGTTAATTAGATAATGCTGTCGACCCGCAGTCGTCATTGCTTGGGGCGCCTCCAATGCTGGGGACGAGCCATTTCAAAGGCGCGCGCGGCGCGCAACACACCGACATCATCGAACGGCCGACCGACGATTTGTAGGCCGACCGGCAGGCCTCGCGCGGTTAATCCGCACGGCACCGTGGCGGCGGGCTGCCCGGTTAAATTGAATGGATAGGTAAACGGACTCCAATCATCCCAGCGTTCGCCATTGGGTCCGAGCGGCGCGTCGCCCGGTATAGGTTGGGTCGATATGGCGGCGAGAGAAAACGCCGGCAAGGGCATGGTTGGCGTAATCAAAAAGTCATAATGTTGATGGAACGCCCGCATCGCGGCGCTGAAATTGAGCCGCGCGGTGGCATTGTTCAAATAATCTGCGATCGTAATCTTTTCGCCTTCCTTGGCGATCGCGACAAACCCCGGATCGAGCACCTCGCGCTGCGTCGCGCTGAAGGATCGATAAAGCTGCGTCGCACCGGCGTACCAGACGGTGCGAAACATACCGAGTGGATTGGCAAAGCCGGGCTCTGCCTCTGCAACCGTGGCACCGGCTGACGTGAACGCTCCAACCGCCTCTCGAACCAGTTTGGCGACCTCGGCATCGACTTGCGCATAACCAAGCGCGGGGCTGAACGCGATGCGCGCGCCGGCAATCCCAGCATCAAGCGCGCTCAAATAGTCGCGTGGCTCGTAGGGCAGGCCATTGGCATCGCGCGCATCAGGTTCCGCGATCACACTCAGCATCAAGGCCGCATCCGCCACTGAATACGCCATCGGCCCGAGATGGGAAAGCGAGGCGAAGGGGCTCGGCGGATAGACCGCGACGCGCCCGAAGCTCGCCTTGATGCCAAAGACGCCGCAGAACGACGATGGAATGCGGATTGAGCCACCGCCATCGGTCCCGATGTGGAGCGTGCCAAGCCCGAGCGACGCCGCGACGCCAGCACCGCCCGATGACCCACCCGGCGTGTGATCGGGGTTCCACGGATTGCGCGTGATGCCGGTCAGCGGGCTATCGGTCAGCCCCTTCCAGCCATATTCGGGTGTCGTGGTCTTGCCCAGAAAGACGGCTCCGTGGTCACGCAAGCGCGCGACCGCCGGCGCATCCTCATTCCAGGGTTGATCGGGATTGACCGAGCGTGAGCCCCGCCGCGTGGGCCAACCTTTTGAAAGCACCAGATCTTTGATCGTGGTTGGCACGCCATCGACGCGCCCCAACGGCTCACCCTTGCGCCAGCGCGCTTCGGAAGCCCGCGCCGAAGCAAGCGCCGCCTCATGATCGACCAGGCAGAAGGCGTTGAGCCGCTTGTTGTGCCGGTCAATGGCCGCGAGCGCCGCCTTGGTGACCTCGACCGGCGATAGCTCACGCGTTCGATAAAGGTCAATCTGACGCACCGCCGACAAATGATTGAGATCTTCGCTCACGTTCCCTACTCCCTTCGCTTCAGAATCCCGGCGTGGCAATGCCGCTGGCCAGAAGCACGCGTCTGAGTTCGGCCTTTAGCCGCTCAAGGCCGTCCGACGTTTTCGATTCCGCGCGTGCAACCAACGCCGGCTGCGTGTTCGAGGCGCGGAGCAGCCACCAACCGTCGCTCGTCGTGACCCGTACACCATCGATCTCAATCATGTCCGCACCGGCTTTTTTGAGCTGCTGCCTGACCTCCCGCACGATGCCGCACTTCCGCGCCTCCGCGCACTCGATGCGCAGTTCAGGTGTATTCTGCATGGCGGGAAAACGATCGAGCATGGCCGAGAGCGGCTCGCTTGTCCCACCCAGTAACGCAAGTAATCTGATCGCCGCATAAAGCGCATCGTCGAAGCCGTAATAATCGTCGGCAATGAAGATATGCCCGCTCATTTCGCCGGCGAGCGGCGCGCCAACCTCCGCCATCCTGGCCTTGATCAGCGAATGGCCGGTCTTCCAAAGCTGCGCGGGGGCCCCGAGCGTATTCTCGATATATACCGTTGCCGCCGCGCTCGATTTGACATCGAGAATAATCGGGCGCGTCTTGCCTTGATGCGCCACCACATCGCGCGCGAGCAAGGCGACTAGTTGATCGCCCCAAACAATCCGCCCCCGCCCGTCGACCACCCCGATGCGATCGCCATCGCCGTCGAACGCAATGCCTAAATCGAGCCGCTCGCTTTTAACCGCCGCGATGAGTTCCACCAAATTCGCCGGCACGGTGGGATCCGGATGGTGCGCCGGAAAATTACCGTCGATCGTCGCGTTGAGCACGACATGGTGCCCCGGCAGAAGCGGCACGATTTGGCTGAGAACGTCGCCCATCGCACCATTGCCCGCATCCCACCCGACACGGAGCGGGCGTTCCCGCTCGGCCGGCAAACCCTGCCGCACACGCGCCACATAGGCGGCACGAAGATCCTTGGTCAAAAGCGCGCCCGTGCCGTACACGAACCGCCCTTCCGCCGCCAAATGTCCGATGGCTTGAATGTCATCGCCATAGATCGGTTTGGCGTGATCGGCGGTCAGTTTGAAGCCGTTATAATCTGGCGCGTTGTGTGAGCCGGTCACCATGACGCCGCCATCGGCGGCCAGCGCATGAACGCCATAATAAAGCATCGGTGTTGGCCCAAGACCGAGATCGGTTACCTCAAGGCCGCTGGCGATCAATCCTTCAATAAGCGACGCCGAAAGCGCCGGCGAACTTAGGCGGCCATCCCGCGCCACGCACACCCGCATCTGGGACTTCTGGTTCGTCGCGCGGCGTTCCGCCAATAAAGCTGCCATGGCTCGGCCGAGCGCCAAAGCGTCGGCCTCGCTCAAGGTCTCTCCGACGATACCTCTCAGATCATATTCGCGCAGGATCGTCGGGTCGAAGCGATGCGGCACGCTCATGCCGCTCCCGTGGGCTCCGGAAAGGCCGCCACGCGCCCGACACTGACGTAGATGAAGCCGGCAGCCGCCATTTCATCCCGTCGATAAATATTGCGAAGATCGACAACGATCGGCCGACGCATGAGGCTCTTCATCCGCACAAAATCAAGCGCGCGAAATTCATTCCATTCGGTCAGAATGGCCAGAGCATCAGCGCCCTCCATGCAATGATAGGCATCGGTGGCCCACTCCACGCCATCAAGCAAGGGACGCGCCTCTTCCATGCCCTGCGGGTCATAGACCCGCACAAGCGCGCCCGCCGCCTGCAAGGTCGGAATGATGGTCAGGCTCGGGCTCTCACGCACATCGTCGGTATTCGGTTTGAACGTGACGCCGAGCACCGCGATCCGCCGGCCCTTCACCTCGCCGCACGCCTCGATGATTTTCTCCGCCATATTGATTTTGCGCGCTTCATTGACCGCGACGACCGCCTCGACGATCCGGCTCGGCGCGCCAGCCTCCTCGGCGATACGCACGAAGGCCCGCGTATCCTTCGGGAAGCATGAGCCGCCAAAGCCTGGCCCGGCATGGAGAAACTTCTTTCCGATACGGCCATCGAGACCGATCCCCTCGGCAACGTCCTGCACATTGGCGCCAACCCGCTCGCAAATATCGGCGATCTCGTTGATGAAAGTGATCTTGGTCGCGAGAAACGCGTTGGCCGCGTATTTGATCAGCTCGGCGGTTTCGCGCTTGGTAAACAGGATCGGCGTTTTCAATAAAAACAACGGGCGATAAAGCGTGGCCATAATCTGCGCCGCGCGCTCATTGTCGGCGCCCACCACCACCCGGTCGGGATGCATGAAGTCCTCGATCGCCGATCCCTCGCGCAGGAACTCCGGATTGGACGCGACGTCGACATCGGCGTCTGGCCGAACCTCACGAATGATCCGTTCGATCTCACGGCTGGTGCCAACCGGCACGGTCGATTTGGTGGCGATCACCGTATAGCCGCTGAGCGCGGCCGCAACGTCGCGGGCCGCCGCATAAGTGTGCGTCAAATCAGCATGCCCATCGCCGCGTCGGCTGGGCGTTCCGACCGCGATCATGACCACGTCCGCGTTCGGCACCGCCTCTTCGATCCGCGTCGTGAATTTGAGCCGACCGGCCCGCGCGTTATTGACGACCAACGTCTCAAGCCCGGGTTCATAAATCGGAATAATTCCTTGCCGCAGCGCCTCGATCTTCACTCGATCGGTATCGACGCAACTGACCTCGTGACCGAACTCGGAAAAACAAGCGCCCGAAACGAGCCCGACATAGCCCGTGCCGATCATCGCGACGTGCATGATCTAGTTCCTTCTCCCGATGGGCGTTTGGCGCATTGTCTAGTCTGCACCTCTGATGTCGCGAAAAAACGCGGTCAGTTCTTCGCGTAGGTCCGGCCGCTGCATCGCATAGGCAATCGTCGCCTTCAGAAAACCGGCCTTGCTGCCACAATCGAAGCGCTGCCCCTTGAAGCGGAGCCCATGAAATGGCGTCGCACCCAGCAAACGAGCCAATGAATCCGTCAATTGGATTTCACCGCCCACACCCCGTTCTTGACGCCCAAGTTCTGCGAAAACCGACGGCTGCAATATATAGCGCCCGATAATCGACGTGGTTGACGGTGCCTGCGCTGGCTCCGGCTTTTCGATCATGCCCTTGATCTCGACGATTTGGCCATCATCCTTTGCGATATCGACAATGCCGTAGCGATTGGTCTGCTCCCTTGGCACCTCGGCCAAAGCGAAGACACAACCATCGACCCGCTCATAAAGCGACACAAGTTGCGTGAGGCACGGTGTCTCAGCGAGCACGAGTTCATCGGCCAACAACACCGCGAAGGGCTCATCGCCAACCAAATGACGCGCGCACCAAACCGCGTGACCGAGGCCGAGCGGCTCCTGTTGACGGGTATAGGCGACCGCGCCCGGAGGCAGCCGCAACATGCCAAGCGCCTCTGGGTCACGCTGGCCTCGCGCGGCCAGCAATGCCTCAAGCTCCGCCGAATGATCGAAATGATCTTCGATCGCGGTCTTGCCGCGCCCGGTGACAAAAATGAATTCCTCGATGCCGGCCGCCCTCGCCTCCTCGACCGCATATTGAATGAGCGGCTTATCGACCACAGTCAGCATTTCCTTGGGCGTCGCCTTGGTCGCCGGCAGAAATCTGGTGCCCATCCCGCCCACGGGAAAGACAGCCTTCTTAATCGGTCGCGGCATGATGATCCTAAGGGCTCACTATTCGCCAAGAAGGACGCGCTTCGCCTCATTTAGCTTGGCGGCGATGTATTTGGAACCGCCATGATCGGGGTGGTTGAGCTTGATCGAGCGTCGCCAGGCCGCCATGACCGCGTCGCGGTCAGCCCCTTCCGCCACGCCTAGGAGTTCAAGCGCCTCGGCACGGCCCATCTCTGGCCCACTACCCGGCGCCCGCGCAGATTGCTCGGAGTCCCCGGAATTCGCTGTTCCCGCGCCCGGTCGATCGGCCCGCCAATCAGCCCCAAACATACGGTCGAGGTAGTTTTCCACCAGCCGCGCCGAGGGCAGGTCATTGGCCTCGCATTCAACCAGCAACGCCAGAAGTTCGTCGCGGTCGAGTGAGCCTAGCTCTCGGCCCATAAAACGCCCGCGCAAAACCTCGCCCCGCATCTCGCCCGAGTCGTGATCAAGCGCCATCCGCAAATAGGCCGTCTCGACCGCCGAGTGCTGCGCGCCACCAGCGCCGCTATTGGTTGCGGGGCGCGACCTCGCCGTCGCGCCCCGCCAGCGCCGCCACAACAAGAAAGACACCACTACAATCAAGAGAAGCGGTAGCAATTGCGGGCGAACGAGAATGAGAACCACCACCACGACGAAACCGAGCCCGATCGCCCCCCAACGCAAGGCCTTCGCGACGCTGGCGGGATTGGCGCGCGCGAACCAACTGGCGATCCCAACGCCAAGGCCAACCGCGATCAGGCCGACAATGATCAGGAGAATGGGCGACATAGTCTGCTTCCATACACTTAAACGAGGTCGCGCCGGGGCGACGCCCCAGCCTATCAGGAATCGTGCGGGCCGCTATTTTAAGAGATGGCTGAGTTGACGAACCTCGGCCCCGGACCGGCGTGAATAGTCGCTCAACGCGGCCGCGCCGCCGACCGCGTAGATCGCGACCGCCGCGAGCAGGTCACGCAGGAGCCGCGGGCTCGAGGGATCGAAGCTCAGATAGGCCCCCCGGCTCAAGCGCGCGATTTGCCGAAAGGTCTCGGCCGCGACCGGGTCATCGCCCTCCTGAAAGACAAAGACCGGAACCCCGAGCAAACCAAGCTCGCCCGCCAAAGCCTTGAGGCTGTCCGCGTCTTCTTCCAGGCTATCGCCGACATAGACCACGGCGTTGACCTTGACGCGCTTCGCTTCGCCAACAGCGTGCCGTAGGACGCGGACGATCTGGGTGGCACCGCGCGCGCAGCGAACACCGGCCATGTGATCGACCAAGGCGCGGGAATTGACCACCCAGGGTGTGGTCCGAAATTCTTCCATGCCGCGAAAATAGGCGAGTTGGACGGCAAGCCCGCCCTGGCCATCGGTCGCTGTAAACATCTCGCTCTGAATGTCGCACGCCTGATCCCAGGTCGGTTGACGGCTCGCGGTCGCATCGAGCGCGAACAGGAGGCGTCCCTTCGGCGCCGGCACGCGCGCCGCAGCAGCCAAAAAGGTGTCGACCTCGGCCTCCTTGGCACGAAGCGCGGGCGCGGGCTGTATGCCGTCACGACGAGGCGGGATTGATCGTTGAGTCAGGGTGTTGCCCCTATGGTTGAACGTTCATATTCAACCAGATAGAGGGTTCTTACCGCTCTGCCAAGGGACGAAGGGAGGATCCCGCAATCTCGTTAGAGACGCGGCCTAAGCATCTCTTACATAAAGGATATGTATCGACCCAGAAATACTGGTGTCCGACGAACCCAAGTCGGCATGACCGCCAATAGACGATCGCCCAGCGCGCGCAGCGGGGTTTGCCCCGCCTGATGATGGGACTGATTCGCGTTCTGCTTGTTATGCGCGCCCTGGCTTGATGCCGCCGAGCCGCCCCGGCCGCGCGCGATCGCTTGGCTGGTTGTGGTCGGCAATCGGAACACCGTTGATTCGCGATAAACCTTGGCGGCGGCGTCGAACGCTTCCTTCACCACCTTGACGCCGATACATTGCCGACGGTCGTATAGTTCATGGGCCTCGGCGATGGGCTGCTGCTCGGTGCGACAGCGGCTTTGAATCGTCCAGCGGCCACTGTTCAAGGTTTGCACCTCATACACTTCCGCGTTGCCAGACATTCCACGAACTCCCTCTCGATGGAGCGCTACCCCACCGCAACCCGCTGCTGTTGCGCCATCGGGAATGTTGGCAGCCAGGCGTTAAAAAATGGTTGGTCGGGCACCCGCGTTAACCAAAGCGACTTCGCTTAAGGTAAACGGGCCAGCGCCTCGGCGATCAGCGTGAAATAGCCCTCGGCATCAACCCGCTCCATGACCATGGAATTAACCTTATGTCCGTCGCGCGGCGCGCGGTCGCATCGCGTCCGGCCGAGGTCGATCGGGTCTGACACGTCGACCTCGACATGCATTTGATGCCCGGCGAAAAGACCCGGCGCGAGCAAATAGGCGATGACGCAAGGGTCGTGGAGGGGGGCGCCTGCCAAGTCACCCCTCCCCGCCGCGGCGTAGCGCGCGGAATAGAAGCGCAAGAGACCCGCCACCGCCAAGGCGGCTTTGGTTCCCTTAGCGGCGATGCGCTCGATCCGGGCCGGCGTGGCCGGCGCCTGGTGGGTAACATCCAGTCCGATCATCGTCAGGTCCAAACCAGCGCCGAATACCACCGCCGCGGCATGGGGGTCGGCATAGACGTTGAATTCCGCCACGGGCGTGACATTACCCGCCCCGATCGTACCCCCCATCATCACGAGCCGCTCAATCTTACCCGCGATATCGGGCGCCATCACGAGCGCGGTCGCGAGATTGGTGAGCGGCCCGAGCGTCGCGAGCGTGACCGATTGCTTTGCGGTGCGTAAGGTCTCGATCAACCAGACCACCGCATGGCGAGGGTCAAGCGGCTGAATCGGCACAGGCAGATCGGCGCCTTCAAGCCCACCTTCACCGTGGATATGAGCGGCGCTTCGCGGGCTGACCAACATCGGCCGCGGGCAGCCGGCAAAGACCGGAAGATCGGCGCGGCCCGCGAGCTCGCGAATGACGCAGGCATTATGGGCAGTGAGCGAGAGCGGCACATTGCCGGCGACGACCGTGACGCCAAGGAGATCGAAAGCCGCCGGGTTCGCCATGGCGAGCAAGAGCGCGACGGCATCGTCCTGCCCCGGATCGCAATCGATGATGAGCGGTCTCGGCACGGCGGCGATCAGCCCGCGACGATGACGTAGAGCCCGGCCCCAACCATCAGCGCGCCGCCGACGCGCGCGATCCATTCACCTTTGGGCGCGATCTTCTCAAGGAGGACGAGCGCTGCCAGCGCGGCGACCCACGGCAACGCCATGACGCCCGCGACAAACAGGAGCGCCATTAAGAGCCAGCAACAACCCAAACAAAACGCCCCATGGCGTGCGCCCATGAGGAGCGCGCCACGCCTTCCCGCGCGCCACTGTGAAACGAAGAAGCCCACCGGGGAGCGACATTTGGTCAGGCAGAATTGTTTGAGCGGGGTCCATTGATAAAGCCCTGCTGCGATCAAAACCCCGCCGGCGATCGGTCCACTGCGGATTGCCATCGCCTCGCCCGATAGCACGCCTTCTTGCAACGCCACTTGCGCGGCGGCGGCGATGAGCGAGAAGCCACTCCAAACCAGCAAATAGCCCAAGGCAAAGGCGCCCGCGCTAAAGGCTGATTTGTTGCCCGGCTCACGCGCTTTTGTCAGCCGTGCCGCCATCACGATCATCGGGCTCGCGCTCGGCAGCATCATGCCGATCATCATCACGATCCACATCGCGGCGAGCAGGCCGAATGACATTGACGCCATAGCCATGCCATCCATGCCCGGCATGTCGGCCATATCGAACATACCGGACATCGTCGGCGTCGCCATCTCGAACGTCGCCAAATAGATCCAAGCCAGCGCGATGATCAGCGCCAGCGCACCGAGTATGACCAGACGTTCAGGTCGCGGCAGCGCTTTGGGCTCGACCGAAGCGCGGAGCTCGTCAGGCGCTTCGCTCATCGGATGACGACCGAAGTTCCGCTGCCGCCTAGGCGGCCCAATTGAATGGCGCGAAATGCGCGTTATGGCCGCCCTTCACATCGTCCCAATCGATCCCAAACGCGTGCAAGCGGCTCTTTGTGCCGCGCGCCAAAGCGAGCCGCGTATTGGCGGGATGACCCGCATTGTCGATATAGATCGGCTTGCCGGGCACCGGCAGGCTCTCCACCGCCACGGCCCGCTGCTCAAGCACGCCCGGCACATTGATCGAGAACGACATCTTTTTCTTTTCAAGTGTGAAATTGCCCCGCATCGTGCCGGCGAATTCGCCGACCAACGGCGCCATCATCGCCATCGGCCCGCCAACCTCGCCCGAGCAAATCGCTTCAATGGCTGCCGCCTGTTTTTCGGAGGCCCGCTCATCGATGATCAAACCAACCCGCCAATTGCCATTACCCATCGGGCCGGGCGCATGGCCGAGCACGGCAAATATCAAGCCATCAAGCGCGAGCCGGCCATAGCTCCCTTTTTTTATCTGGAACACCATGGAGACCTTGCATTCGCCATCGGTCGGCATGGCTTCCATGCGAGTAAAAATGCACGGGCACAAATAGTCGCAGCTACAGGTTTCGAAATAATCGCCCTTGAGCGCCCACTTTGTTTTCGCCATCGCCACGCCCTCCCCCGGTCGGCCATGAAGGTCTGCTTGAACGGCAGTCTAGCACACCCAAATCAAAGCAGGCCGAGCGTCCTTAATTCGGCGATCAGTGCGGGTGGCATCGCGCCCAGCTCGGCGCGGGCCCGCTCGGCCAGGTCGGGCGGCGCGTCGCTCGCGGCAAAATAACGCCAGCCTTGATGCGGCCGGCGTGATTGCGGCAAGACCTCGACCACTTTGGGGTCTAGTACCAGCGCGCAAGCGACGTCGCCCTCATCATCCACCACCGGCCCAATCGCCTTGATGCCCTGGCGGCACAGCACCTGATGGCGAATGATCCAATAGAGCGATCCGCCATCTAAAATCTCATCGGCCTGCTTTGGCATGAAGCGGGTAATGTGTTGGAGCTTCGGCCGCGTTTGCCCGCCGGCCCGCAAATCAGCCAGTCGTTGCTTTTGCCAGTCGCGCAAATCGGCGACGCTATCGCAGCCGACCGCGACCTTGATCAAATGAAGGGTCATCTTTAGGTCTGCCAGCTCGATTTGCGCTTTTCAAGAAAGGCCGACATCCCCTCACGCGCCTCGGTGGAGACCCGCACGCGCGCGATCCGGCGTGCCGTTTCCGCCGCGAGACCGCGCTCGATCGGCCGGTCCCGCACCGCGTCGATCAGGCTCTTGATTTCGGCCTGGGCTTGCGGCCCCCCTTGTAGCAATTGTTTGACAAGCGCATCGCCCCGCACCTGGAGCGCCTCGTCGGGCACGACATCATGCACGAGGCCAATACGCTCCGCCTCGGCCGCATCGAAACGCTCGCCAGTCAGAAAATAACGGCTGGCGCGCCGCGCGCCGATCGCATTGATGACAAACGGGCTGATCACCGATGGGATCAAACCAAGCCGCACTTCGGCGATCGAAAAAGTCGCGTTTTCGGCCGCGATCGCAATGTCGCAGGCTGACATCAACCCGACTCCGCCCGCGATGGCCGCGCCCTGAACAAGCGCGATCGTCGGCTTCGGCAGCGCGTGGAGGAGATGAAGCATTTCGGCCAGCGCCTCGGCATCGGCGAAATTCTCCGCTTCGCTATAGCCCGCCATGCCGCGCATATAATTGAGATCGGCGCCGGCGCAAAAGCTTTTGCCCCGTGAGGCCAAAACAACCACGCGGACATCATCATCATCGGCCAGTAATTTGAGCTCACGCGTCAACGCTGCGATCAAGGCGCCATTGAACGCGTTATGAATCTCCGGCCGATTAAGCGTGATCGTCGCGGTCTCGCCATGCTGGGTGAGCAGAAGCAAATCGTCAGACATCGCCATCTACATCCTAAAAACGCCGAAGCGCGTGCGCCGCATGGGGGCGTTCCCGGCCGCGTCAAGGGCCAAACCAAGCACGCCCCGCGTATCGGCCGGATCGATTACGCCATCATCCCACAGGCGCGCCGAGGCGAAATAAGGATGCCCCTGTTTGTCATATTGCGCGAGCACCGGCGCCTTGAAGGCGGCTTCCTCGGCCTCGGGCCAATTGCCGCCATCGCCCTCGATACGGTCGCGCTTGACCCGCGCGAGCACACTCGCCGCCTGCTCGCCACCCATGACCGAAATCCGCGCGTTCGGCCACATCCAGAGGAAACGCGGGCTATAAGCGCGTCCACACATGCCGTAATTGCCGGCGCCAAACGAGCCGCCGATGATGACGGTGAATTTCGGCACTTCCGCCGCGGCCACAGCCATGACGAGCTTGGCGCCGTCCTTGGCGATGCCGCCCGCTTCATAGCGCTTGCCCACCATGAATCCGACGATGTTTTGCAAAAACACCAGCGGTATGCCGCGCTGGCAACAGAGCTCGATGAAATGCGTGCCCTTCAGCGCGGATTCTGAAAACAAGATTCCATTATTGGCCAGTATGCCGACCAAATGCCCTTCGATCTCGGCAAAGCCGGTGACCAACGTCGTGCCATAGCGCGCCTTGAACTCATCGAACCCGCTGCCATCGACAATGCGCGCGATCACTTCGCGCGGATTATAGATTTTCCGCAGGCTCGTCGGTACGATGCCGTAGATCTCTTTCGGGTCATAGGCAGGCAGCGCGGCGGTTTTGGCCTGTGCTTTGCGCGGCGCACCGCTGAGGCGCGCCATGATCCGGCGCGCGCGGTCGATGGCGTCCTGGTCATTCTCGGCCAAATGGTCGGCAACGCCCGAGATGCGGGTATGCACATCGGCGCCGCCGAGCTCTTCGGCCGTTACCACCTCACCGGTCGCCGCCTTCACCAGTGGCGGGCCACCCAAGAAGATCGTGCCTTGGTTTTTCACGATGATGGTCTCGTCCGACATGGCCGGCACATAGGCGCCGCCTGCCGTGCACGAGCCCATGACCAACGCCACTTGCGGAATGCCGGCCGCCGACATGCGGGCCTGGTTATAAAAAATCCGTCCGAAATGATCGCGGTCGGGAAACACCTCGTCCTGAAACGGCAGATTGGCGCCACCGGAATCGACCAGATAAACGCACGGCAAATGGTTCTCGGCCGCGATCTCCTGAGCGCGCAAATGCTTCTTCACGGTGAGCGGAAAATAGGTGCCGCCCTTGACCGTCGCATCGTTCGCGATAATCACGCAGTGTCGGCCGGCGATTTGCCCAACGCCGGTAATGATGCCGGCGGCCGGCACCTCACCGTCATAAAGCCCATGAGCCGCCAGCGGCGAAAGCTCAAGAAAGCGCGAGCCCGGATCGATCAGCGCCTCGACACGCTGCCGCGGCAAGAGTTTGCCGCGCTCGGTGTGGCGGTCGCGCGAGGCTTGATCGCCGCCCAGCCTGATGGCGGCGAGCTTGGTATCAAGATCGCCGACCAGCGCCGACATCGCCTTGGCGTTTTCCGCGAAGACATCGGATTTTGTGTCGAGCGTCGAATTGATGGGGAGCATGATGGCCTGGATGCAATGGCCGGCCTAAATTAGCTGGCGGTCCCCCTCCTGCGAAGAGAATTCCCGATGGAGCCCTTGAATCTGGAGGCCTTGGAGGCGGCGGCGGCGATCGTGCACCGGGTCATGGCCCCGACTCCGCATTATCCATGGCCGCTGCTCTCCCAGCGGACGGGCTGCACGGTCTGGCTCAAGCACGAAAACGCGGCGCCGACCGGGGCCTTTAAGGTCCGTGGCGGCCTGGTCCACCTGGAGCGCCTGAAGCGTGACCGAGCGGGCCTGAAGGGGGTCGTCGCGGCCACGCGCGGTAATCACGGCCAAAGCGTCGCCTTTGCCGCCGCGCGCCTTGGCCTCGAGGCCCGGATCGTCGTGCCCCATGGCAATTCACCCGACAAGAACCGGGCCATGCGCGCGCTCGGCGCCACGCTCGTCGAGCACGGTCATGACTTTCAAGCCGCGCTCGAAGAAGCGGAGCGTTTGGCGGGCGATGACAACATCGCCTTTGTACGTTCGTTCCACCCTGACCTTGTGGCCGGCGTCGCGAGCTACGCCTTGGAGCTATTCCGCGCCGCGCCTGGCCTCGACGCGGTCTATGTGCCGATCGGTTTGGGCTCGGGTATTTGCGGCGTGATCGCGGCGCGCGATGCGCTCGGCCTCAAAACGGAAGTGATCGGCGTGGTGAGCGAGGGCGCCCCGGCCTATGCACTGTCATTCGCGGCGGGCAAAGCGGTTTCAACCAACCGCGCCGATACCATGGCCGATGGTCTGGCCTGCCGCGTGCCGGTGCCAGAAGCGCTGGCGCTGATCAAGCGTGGCACAAGCGATGTCGTGACCGTCAGCGACGCGGCCATCCTCGAGGCGATCGGGCTCTTGTTCAGCGATACGCATCAAATCGCCGAGGGCGCCGCCGCGGCGCCGCTTGCCGCACTGCTTCAAGAGCGCGGTCGCATGGCGGGGAAGACCGTCGGCTTGATTATCTCCGGCGGCAATATCGACGCCGATCTCTATCGCCAGGCTCTGGCCACGCTGGATTAGCCGAGTTCGACAATCAGCCGTCGCATAATGGCCCCAGCGCCCTCATCGGTCGTGCGCGCAACGCTTTGGCCGACCAACATCTGCGCGAGATCGGTCCGCTTTTAGGCGGCGGCCTGCATAAAGGGTTGGGTAAGCGCACCCATGACCGGATAGGCCGGGAGCGACGCTTCGTGCGCGCTCATCTCGGTGACATAGCGGTTCCGGATCATGCGCGCATAGCGCCCACTATAGACCCGCACGATTGTGGTTGGTTTGTCCGCCGCGTCGAGGACGTTCGCGCGGTAGACCGGGTTGACGGCGCTGTTCTCCGGGCAACCGAGAAACGCCGTGCCGATTTGCGCCGCCGAGGCCCCGAGCCCGAGCGCGGCGCGAATGCCGCGACCGTCCATGATGCCGCCCGCCGCGATCACCGGCACGCGCACCGCGCCCGCGATCACCGGTATAAGCGCCATAAGTCCGATCAGACTATCCTCGAACGGGCCGATGAACGTGCCGCGATGACCGCCCGCCTCGCCACCTTGCGCGACGATGGCATCGACGCCCGCCTCTTCGAGCGCGCGGGCCTCGGCGACATTGGTCGCGGTGCCGATGGTCATCGCGCCACTCGCGCGCACCCGACGCATCGCATCGACCGGCAACAGGTTGAAGGTGAAACTCACCACCGGTGGTTTCTCATCGAGCACCGCCGAAAGCTGGTCATCAAAACAATAGGGTGGCTTGACCGGTGGCGCCGGCACCTCATCAAGCCCGACCTCGCGATAATAGGGTTCGAGCAAGCGCCGCGCGGTCTCGATCTTGGCGGCGTCCACGATCACCGGGAGCGGCGCAAATAAATTGACCGCGAAAAGCCGATTGGTCTTGGCACGCACCTCGCGAATGGCCGTCGTGATGGCATCTGGCGCGAGCCGCGCGGCACCGATGCTACCAAGCCCGCCCTCATTGGAAACGGCGGCGACCAAAGCGGGCGTCGAGGCGTTCGCCATCGGCGCCAAGATGATCGGGTGATTAAGTGCAAGCCGGCCGAACAGTCGATCTTTAGCGGGCATGTCTACCAGCCTCCGGTCTCCAACCAGCGCTCGATCTGGTCGAGCCGATCAGAGCCCCAAAACGGCTCGCCATCGATAAAAACAAAGGGCGAGCCGAATACGCCGCGCGCAATGCCTTGATCGACCTCGCTCTTGAGACGCGCCTTGACGGCCGGGTCCTGCAAGGCCGCCGAAACTGCCGCGCGATCGAGGCCGAGCGACGCGGCGATTTCGATCGCCTGTTCCGCTGGCTCGATTGGTTTGTCGTCAGCAAAATAGCGCCGATAGATCGCGCTCGCAAACGGTTTAGCCAAATCGGGGCGCGTATCGGCGAGCCAATAGAAAATTCGACAGGCGGACAGCGATGAGGTTGGAAATACGCTCGGCAACCGAAATAGAACGCCGAGCAGGCGCGCCGAGCGCATCATGTCGTGTTTCGAGTATTCACCCTTCATCGGATAGTCGAGCAAGGGCGCGGTGCCGACGATCTTGAAGGTCGCGCCGAGCAAGAAGGGCCGCCAGGTCACGGCGCGTCCGTGTCGCTTGCCGATCTCATCAATCCGTTCGCTCGCGAGATAGCCAAAAGGCGAGGAGAAGTCGAAATAAAAGTCGATCGGCGCGGCCATGATTGGGGTCTCCTCAGCCGGTTCTATGAAAAACCATGCGGCGACTGCCGCGCCCGATCAACGCCCATCCGCGCATGGCGGCCATGCGTCTTACTCAACCATCAGGGCTTTGGCCTCTTCTTCCTCAAGAAAAACATGCGCCAAATGGCAGCCGCCTTTGCTGGCCATCAACAAATAACGCGATGGCACGGCATAATGGAACTGCACCGCGCTGGCCTCACCGATGAGCGGCGCCCACCCGAAGCGTCGAAGCAAGGTCTCAAGCCTGGTCTTTTCGCTGACCGCCCATAATAGCTCGACGCGCACGCCTCGCCCGACCGAGGTGTACCCGATGACGGTCGAAGCCCGCGCGCAATTGAACGACGTCGCCGCATTAGCCGGAACAGGCGGCACGAGACCCGTCAGGATGACGAGTCCGGCCAGGATCAAGACAACGGAACGCATGAATTTCCTCGCTCTTCCTGATTCCCACCTGAGATGTGGGCAGGATTTCGTGGCGCGACCACTCCAGGGATCGTGGCTGTCGATCGCTTCATCGTGTCGACCATCGGCTTCAAGAGGCTCTACACCTTGAGGATCACGGGGCCGCTTAGCGAAGAAAGCCGTTCTCATTCGGCATCACCGCCCTTCCGATTCTCGGTGGGTTGCACCATGGGTATTCTCGAATATAGTTTTCCGTGGCGACAAAGGGGGAACCAATGAAAGCGCTTCGCTTCCACGCCAAGCAAGACCTGAGGATCGAGAATTTGAAGGAACCCGGCGAGCCTGGCCCGGGGCAAGTGCGTATCCGCAATCGGTATTGCGGGATTTGCGGTACCGACGTGCATGAATACACCGACGGGCCGGTCTTTGTGTGCACCGCGCCTCACCCGTTCACCAAGGCTCATGGCCCGCAGATTCTCGGCCATGAGTTTGCCGGCACGGTCGATGCCATCGGCGACGGGGTGACCAGCGTCGCAGTCGGCAACCGGGTCTCCGTACAACCACTCCTCATGCCGCGGACCGGCGAGTACTACGCCGATCGCGGGCTGCATCATCTGAGCGGCCAGATCGCGTTGGTCGGCTTGTCTTGGGCGTGGGGTGGGCTGGCCGAGAAGTCGATCGTGAATGAATATAACGTGGCTAAGGTGCCCGATAATGTGAGCGACGAGGAAGCGGCAATGGTCGAGCCGGCCGCGGTCGCCCTTTACTCAGTCGATCGGGGCGGCGTTAAGGCTGGAGACAGCGTGCTCGTGACCGGCGCGGGGCCGATTGGGCTGCTCGCGCTTTTGGCCGCGCGCGCGTCGGGGGCAGCGACCCTGTTCGTCTCCGACATCAACGACGCGCGCCTGAAGGGAGTCGCGGCCGCCGTACCGGGCGTCATCACCATCAATCCGAAGCGCGAAAATGTCGGCGACGTGGTGCGCGACCATAGCGAGGGCAAAGTAGGCTGCGATGTGGCGCTTGAGTGCGTTGGCAACGAGGCTGCGCTGAAGGCGTGCGTTGACGCCGTCCGCAAGCGCGGCGTGGTGGTGCAGACCGGCCTTCATGCTGGCGATAGCGCTATCAATTGGTTCGGCGTTAGTTTTAAGGAAGTCGAGTTGCGGGGTAGCTTCGCCTATCCGACCTGGTATTGGCCGAAGGTCATGAGCCTAATCGCCAGCGGTGCGTTGCCGGTCAGGAAGGCGCTCACCAACAAGATCTCACTCGACACCGCGCTGAAAGATGGGTTCCAAGCGCTGCTCGATCCGGCCGGCACCCAGATTAAGATTTTGATCGACCTCGAACGGTGACGGCGCGACCTACGCGCCCTTAACTGGACGGCGGTGCTAAATCCGCGTTCATCGAGAGCCTCAGTCCGCCGCGATCTGACGCGCGATCACGATGCGCTGCACGTCGCTGGTGCCTTCATAAATCTGGCATACCCGCATATCGCGATAAAAACGCTCGACCGGAAAATCATTGAGATAGCCATAGCCACCAAAAGTTTGCACCGCGGCGGAACACACCCGCTCGGCCATCTCTGAGGCGAACAGCTTAGCCATCGAGGCCTCTTTCAAACACGGCAGACCGGCATCGCGCAACCGCGCGGCATAGTGCAGAAGCTGGCGCGCCGCCTCGATCTCGGTCGCCATGTCGGCCAAGCGAAACGCAACCGCTTGATGCTCGATGATCGGCTTGCCGAAAGTCTTGCGCTCTTTCGCATAGGCGAGCGCCGCCTCATAGGCCGCGCGGGCGACACCTAAGGACTGCGCCGCAATTCCGATGCGCCCGCCTTCGAGATTGGAGAGCGCGATCTTGTAGCCCTCGCCCGGCTGGCCGATCAATAAATCCGGCGTGAGCGTCAAATCTTCGAACACGATCTGGCAGGTGTCGGAAGCGCGCTGTCCGAGCTTGTCCTCTTTGCGGGCGACCTTGTAGCCCGGCGCATCGGTCGGCACGATGAACGCGCTAATCCCCTTTTTACCCGCTGTCGGGTCAGTGACCGCGAAAACGATGGCGACCTCCGCCTCGCTGCCCGAGGAGATGAATTGCTTGGTGCCGTTCAGCACATAGTGGTTACCTTCAAGCACGGCACGGGCCCGCAAATCAGAGGCATCAGAGCCGGCCTGTGGTTCGGTCAGGCAAAAGCAGCCGAGTTTGTCGCCGCGCGCGAGCGGCTTCAAATAGGTCTCTTTCTGCGCCGGCGTGCCGTATTTGTGCAAGATGGCGCAGACCAGCGAATTGTTGACGCTCATGATGGTCGAGGTCGACACATCGCCCCACGCCACCTCCTCGACCGCCAAAGCATAAGTCACGTGATCGACGCCCGCACCACCTTCGGCCTCGGGGATCATCATGCCCATCAGGCCGAGCGCGCCGAGCCGCTTCACCGCCTCGGCCGGAAAGCGTGCCGTACGATCCCATTCAGCGGCATAGGGCGCGAGCTCGTTGCGGGCGAAGTCGCGCGCCATATCGCGCACCATCAATTGTTCTTGGCTCAGGCTCGGATTCTCCACCGTGCTCATCGCGCCCTCTGTGTTAGCTCAAAATCTCGTAATGGGCGTCGCGCGGCACCATGTCGCGCCCATTGATCGGCACCATATCCTGCGGGCAGGCGGAAAACACGAGGATCACGTCTTGCTCGGCCTGGAGCGTTACGCAATCGCCGGGTTTCGCGAGCGTTGGCTCAAAGCGGACCGCGCCATCGGCGGCAATAGGAATGTTCATGAACAAATTGAGCGGTGCCGGCGTTGCGGGCGGCACCATCCCAAATTGCCCAAGCGCCAGGCGCAGATTATCGGTGCAATTGGCATGCGGGCCCTTGGCGCCGAGCTGCTCATAGCGATAGCGATCGCACGCCGCGATCAAGGTATCGTGCACACCGGGTGAAGTGTCCTCGATGAGGCTCAGTATGGCGCGCCGATGATTGCTCAGCAGCCTGTCGCCCCGCCGGGGGTTGACGCGCCCCATGCCAACGCGACTGTGCGCCATCGACATGAATTCGGCCGGGTCGTTTGCCATGAAGGCCCAGCAATCGACGACTTGCGTGCCATGGGTGTTGATCAGCCGAACGCACTGCCCTTTCGCAAGGCGGAGCGCCCGCCCCTCGCGCGCTGGAAGAATTTGCCGCGCAGGCTCACCCACCATGGAACCAACCGGACCGCGCGTTCCGCTAATTCAAACGCTCGATAGCGACCGCCGTTGCCTCGCCGCCGCCAATGCAGAGCGTGCCGATGCCGCGCTTCAAATCGTATTTCTTGAGCGCGGCCAGGAGCGTCACCAGAATTCTGGCGCCCGAGGCGCCGATCGGGTGGCCGAGCGCGCAGGCCCCGCCATGAACATTGACCTTCTCGTGCGGCAATTGGCAGTCCCGCATCGCCGCCATGGTGACCACGGCAAACGCCTCATTGACTTCGAAGAGATCGATCTTATCGGCGCTGGTATCGAGTTTCTTCAGGAGCTTTTGAATCGCGCCAACCGGCGCGGTCGTGAACCAAGCCGGCTCATGGGCATGGCTCGCATGGCCGAGAATGGCCGCCAAGGGCGTCAAGCCGCGCCGCTCGGCCTCAGAACGGCGCATCAGCACAAGGGCCGCCGCGCCATCCGAGATCGAGCTTGAATTCGCCGCGGTTACCGTGCCGTCCTTGGCGAAGGCCGGTCTCAATTGCGGAATCTTATCGAGATTGGCTTTCAAGGGTTGTTCATCTTGTTTGACGATGACCTCACCCTTCCGACCTTTGACCGTAACCGGCGCGATTTCGCTCTCGAAACTGCCGTCCTTAATCGCGGTTTGCGCGCGCTTGAGCGACGTGATCGCGTACTGATCCTGCTGCTCACGCGTGAATTGATATTTCTGCGCCGTGTTCTCGGCGAAGACGCCCATAAGCTTGCCGGTGTCATAGGCATCTTCCAGGCCATCCAAAAACATGTGGTCGAGCACGCGGCCATGACCCATGCGATAGCCGCCCCGCGCGCGGTCGAGCAAATAAGGCGCGTTGGTCATGCTCTCCATACCACCGGCGACCATGACCCGGTTATTGCCCGAGGCGATCATGTCGGCGGCAAACATCACCGCCTTCATGCCTGAGCCGCACATCTTGTTGATCGTGGTCGCGCCGACATCCTTGGGAATACCGGCCCCGATCGAGGCCTGGCGCGCCGGGGCCTGGCCTTGGCCCGCCGGCAGCACACACCCCATGATCACCTCGTCAATATCCTCGCCCTTGACCTTGGCGCGCTCGAGCGCGGCCCTGATCGCGACCGTGCCAAGCTCGGCCGCCTTGGCCTCCCCCAGGTCGCCCTGAAAACCGCCCATGGGCGTGCGCGCGGCACCGACGATAACGATGGGATCTGACGTGCTCATGATTTTGCTCCTAACGAAACGGTGAGAGTGCTTATTCGATATCCGAGCCGGTCACAATGCCGATCTTGGTCCTGATCTCGTGAGCCACGTCCAGCTGATCGAACGCCCCAGCCTCGATCGAGGCCAGGCTATGGATCGGCGCCTTGCCCTGACCAGAAAGCCGCGCCAAACGAGTCTGGCGCAGCGAACGCATCAACATCGTCATTAGATAAATTAGGTTGATGCTTTCCTGGAACGAGACCGCCTTGACCTCGCGATAAAGATTTTTGTTACCATCCTTGCGCCGCTTGACGCGGTGATAGGCGACCCAATCGGTGATCCCGCCACGCGCCGCGTCGGCCTCCGGCCCATCCATGAAGCGCGCGGTTTCGATGTCGTCACGCACGATCCGGAGCCCACGTGACAGCGGCTTCAATTCGCTGGCCCCGATATAACGCTGGCCGACAATCTCAAAAACGCGCGCGATATTCTCCAAATTGCGCACCCAATCCGGCCCCCGCTCGCTTGGAATCAAATTGGCATAGACCGCGGTCTCGATGAACGCGCCGCGCGTACGGACCGCCTCATTGCTCAGCGCGGCAATATCGCCGGCGATAAAGCGATCCATCGCCCAACGCACCAATTCGCGTGTATAGCCCGCCATATAGACCGGGTGCGGTGCGGTCTGAAACGCGGCGGTCATAAAGGCGAAGAGGGATTCCGCCAGATCAAGCTCGGCCAAATGAATCTCGGCCTTCAACAGATCGGCCAGATCCTCACCCCGGGCAAGACCGGCCGGGTCCTCAGCCAATAGCGCACGGACCCCCTCGGGGTGCTGCAACGCGTGATAGAGCGTGAACCCCTTTTTGTAAAAATAGGAGTCATCGAGCCGACGATAAAACTCCGTCTCGATCTCGCGCGTGTCCGGCTCGGGCGAGGCGGACGAAACAAGCTGTTCCATGATCGGCGGCGTGCGACGCGGCATGAGAAAATCCCTAGATGGTTTCTTCAAATAATTCGCGGCCGATTAGTATGCGACGAATTTCGCTGGTGCCGGCGCCGATTTCATAAAGTTTAGCATCGCGCAACAGGCGGCCCGTCGCGAACTCGTTGATATACCCATTGCCTCCCAGGCATTGGATCGCATCGAGCGCCGCCTCGGTCGCACGCTCGGCCGCGAACAAAATCGCGCCTGCCGCGTCCTTGCGGCTCGCCTGCCCGCGATCGCAAGCCTTCGCCACGGTATACACATAGGCTCGCGCGGCATTGAGGTTGGTATACATGTCGGCGAGCTTGGCTTGAATCAGTTGAAAGCTACCGATCGGCTGACCGAATTGCTTGCGCTCATGGACATAAGGCAAGACCGCATCGAGACAGGCCCGCATGATGCCAAGTGGTCCCGCCGCCAGCACGGCGCGCTCATAATCGAGCCCACTCATCAAAACGGCGACGCCGCGATTGAGTTCGCCCAATAGATTCTCGGCCGGAACCTCGCAGTCCGCGAACACGAGCTCGCACGTGTTCGAGCCGCGCATGCCGAGTTTGTCGAGCTTCTGCGCGGTCGAAAAGCCTTTCATGCCCTTTTCGATCAGGAACGCGCTAATGCCCCGGCTACCCGCCTCGGGGTCGGTCTTGGCATAGACCACGAGAACATCGGCGTCTGGCCCGTTGGTGATCCACATCTTGGTGCCGTTGAGCACAAAGCGATCGCCCTTCCGCTCGGCGCGAGTCCGCATCGAAACGACATCCGACCCCGAACCGGCTTCGCTCATCGCGAGCGCGCCGACATGCACGCCCGACATAAGTTTGGGAAGGTATTTTCTTCGCTGCATGTCATTGCCATTGCGCCGAATCTGATTGACGCAAAGGTTGGAGTGCGCGCCATAGGAAAGCCCAACCGATGCCGAGGCGCGGCTGATCTCTTCCATCGCCACGCAATGCTCCAAATAGCCGAGCCCGGTGCCGCCCAAATTCTCCTCGACCGTAATGCCAAGCAGGCCCAGGGCGCCGAGCTTGGGCCAAAGGTCGCGGGGGAATTCATTGGAGCGATCGATTTCTTCGGCGCGTGGCGCGATCTCCGCATCGGCAAAGGCACCAACCGATTGGCGGATCATGTCGGCGGTTTCGCCGAGGTTAAAATCCAATGCGACGGCGCGATTGCTTGTCATGAGCGATCAACCATCTTTCTGCTGCGGCACAACAAAGACCATGAATGCCATCGTCCGAATGCGGGTTACACGAGGAACATCGTGGCGAGCCCGAGAAACGCCAGGAAGCCCACGACATCGGTCACCGTGGTCAGGAACACGCCGGCTGAGGTCGCCGGGTCGATCTTGAGGCGCCATAGTACGAACGGAATGGCCAGGCCAAACAAACCAGCCGAGATCAGATTGATGACCATCGCGGAACCAATCACGACCCCAAGCGGCAGATCCCAATACCAAAGACCCGCGACAGCCCCCACGATCACCGCGAACAGCACGCCATTGACAGCGCCGACCACCGTCTCTTTGAGCAAAACAC
This sequence comes from Alphaproteobacteria bacterium, assembly GCA_009691045.1. GTDB lineage: Bacteria > Pseudomonadota > Alphaproteobacteria > UBA828 > UBA828 > SHWC01. The sequence continues at coordinate 43,763 of SHWC01000004.1, forward strand.
GAACAAAATTGTCGCCCGAGAGGTCGCGCGTTGCCAAAGCACGCACCGCGACCGCCATGGTTTGGGTTCCGGCATTGCCACCCATCGAGGCAACGATCGGCATCAGCACCGCGAGGCCGACCATTTGCTCGATCGAGGCGTCGAACTGATAGATCACCCAGGACGCCAAGATCGCCGTAAACAGATTGACCAAGAGCCAAGTGAAACGGCCACTCGAAGTCCGGATCGCATCGCGATAAATGTCGGTCCCCGACACGCCCGATAATTTGAGCACATCTTCCGCAGCCTCGGCGCCAATGACCGCAACGACGTCGTCCGCCGTGATGACGCCGATCAACCGACCGTTTTCCGCGACGATAGGCGCCGAGACCAAATTATATTGCTCGAAGACGCGTGCCACTTCCTCTTGATCCGTCGTCGCCGGAATGACCTTGACGTCGGTTTCCATCAAATCGCGCAGCAAGCCCGTCCGCCGCGCCCGCAAGAGACGCGAAAGCGACACCACGCCCTGCACCCCGCCGCGCTCATCGACCACATAGATTTCGAAGAAGGTGTCGGGCAGCATGCTCGCTTCCCGCATATGGTCGATTGCCTGGCCCGCCGTCCAATAAGCCGGTAGGCCCACCACCGCCCCCTGCATGAGACGGCCGGCGCTGTTTTCGGGGTATGACAGGCTTTGCTCAATGTCGGCGCGATCTTCGCTCGTCAGAGCTTGCAAAACCTCTTGCCGCTCGGGCTCGCCGAGCTCTTGCAACACGCTGACCGCGTCATCGCTATCGAGATCGGAGATTGCCGCCGCAATTTCGCCGGGCAAAAGACCGCGCATAACCTGCTCGCGCACACTCTCATCGAGATAAGCAAGAACTTCGCCTGTAAACTGCGAGCCAGCCGCATCGATCAGACGAAGCCTCTGGTGCCAGGTCAGCCGCCCGATCAAATCCGCAAGGTCGGAATCATGGAGCGGGCGAATTAGCTCGCGCACCCGTGCCTTATTGCCGTCGGCAAGGGCGCTCTCGACCGCTTTAACCAATGAGGTCGTCAGCCCGTAAAGGCTATCGGTCCGCGGCTCAACCGCTGGACCGGGCTTTGGCTCCGCGGGCAGTGGTTCTGACTGCGCCACGTGCGGCCTTTAGGCCGTGTGCCTGTGCGTGCTCGCGCCGGCGGTCGGCATGAGCCGGTGCTGAGCCTCCACGACCGCAATCGCGGTCATGTTCAAGATACTTCGCACCGTGGCCGACGACGTCATGACATGGGCCGGTTGATTGAGGCCGACCAGGAGCGGCCCGACATTGATGCCATTCGCCAACACTTTGACCATGTTATAGGCGATGTTCGCCGAGGTCAGATCCGGCAGCACCATAAGATTCGCCTGACCCGTCAAATTGGAATCCGGGAACAGGTCGTTCCGCACGCTCTCGCTCAGCGCGGTGTCGGCATGCATTTCGCCTTCGGCCTCAAGATGCGGCGCACGCTCCTTGAGCAACGCGGTCGCCTCGCGCATTTTGACTGATGAGGGAAAATCATTACTGCCGAAATTCGAGCTCGACAGAAACGCGATCTTCGGCGTGATGCCAAAGCGTTCCATCTGGGCGGCCGCCATGATCGCGATTTGGCACAATTCTTCTTTAGTCGGGTTTTCCGTCACGTGCGTATCGGTGATGACGTAAACACCCTTTGAAAGGATCAGCATTTGAAGCGCCGCCCCGGCCGTGACCCCCGGCTTCAAACCGATCACATCGAGCACGTGCATCAATTCCGGTCGATAGAGGCTGATCGGCCCCGCGATCAAGGCATCGGCATCGCCAAGCTTTACCATCATCGCGCCAATGATGGTGCTGCGAGTCCGCAGTCTGATTTGCGAGGTCGACGGCGAGGCCCCGTTACGCCCCATCAGCCGCAAATATTCGCGCCAATAGGTTTCATATTTATCGTAGGCCGCCGGCTCGATGACCGTAACGTCCCGGCCTGGAACCAGTCGAAGCGATAGCTGCGCGATCTTCTCCGCGATCACGACGGCACGACCGATCAAGATCGGCTTCGCCATGCCTTCATCAAGAGCCTGCTGCGCCGCGCGCAACACCCGGTCGTCTTCCCCCTCGGCATAGACGACGCGCTTTGGATCTTCGACCGCGCGGTCGAACACACCGCGCATCATGTAGCCGGTGCGGAAGACGAATTGGGACAATTCCGCCGCATACGCTTTGAGATCTTTGATCGGCCGTTTGGCCACACCGCTTTCCATCGCGGCCCTGGCGACCGCCACCGGAATGGTCGAGATCAGACGGGGGTCGAAAGGCTTCGGGATGATGTAATCCGGCCCGAAGGTGAGCGACTGATCGCCATAGGCGGCCGCCACCACATCTGAGGCTTCCGCCATGGTCAGATCGGCGATCGCGCGCACGCACGCGAGCTTCATGGGCGTGTTGATTTCTGTCGCGCCGCAGTCCAGCGCGCCGCGAAAAATGAATGGAAAGCAGAGCACGTTATTGACCTGGTTCGGGTAATCGGACCGTCCGGTTGCGATGATGGCATCGGGGCGCGCCGCCCGCGCCTCCTCGGGCATGATCTCTGGGATGGGGTTCGCGAGCGCCAAAATAAGCGGCTTGTCGCTCATTGGCTTGATCATGTCGCCAGTCGCCGCGCCCGGGCCCGACACACCGAGAAAAATATCGGCGCCCCGCAGGGCATCGGCCAGCGTGCGAGCATTGCTGTCGATCGCGTAGCGCTTCTTCTCCTCGCCGAGATTGGGGCGGCTTTTGAGCACAACACCCTCGCGGTCGCAGACCGTAATGTTGCCCTTCGTGATCCCAAGCTCGACCAAAAGATCGAGGCACGCGATCGCCGCCGCACCGGCGCCCGAACAGACCAATTTTACTTTGTTCAGGTCCTTGCCGATGACCCGCAGGCCATTGAGCAACGCTGCCGCCACGCAGATGGCCGTGCCATGCTGGTCGTCGTGAAACACTGGGATGTTGAGGCGCGCTCTAAGTTTACGCTCGATCTCGAAGCACTCGGGCGCCTTGATGTCTTCAAGATTGATCGCGCCAAAAGTCGGCGCCAGGCTGGCGATCGTATCGACCAGCTTGTCGACATCGGTCTCGTCGATTTCGATATCGAACACGTCGATATTCGCGAATTTTTTGAAGAGAACCGCCTTGCCTTCCATCACGGGCTTGGCCGCGAGCGCGCCGATCGCGCCCAGGCCCAACACCGCAGTGCCGTTCGAGATCACGGCGACCAAATTGGCCTTCGCGGTATAAATATAGACATCATCCGGGTTCTTGGCGATTTCCTCGCACGCCGCCGCGACACCGGGCGAATAGGCCAGCGACAAATCGTGCTGGTTGGCCATCGGCTTGGTCGGGTGAATGCCGAGTTTTCCGGGTTTGGGCAACCGGTGATAGGCTAGCGCGCGTTCGCGCAGATCATCCGCCATTATCATTCCCTTCGGGCCGAAGCGTTTGCGCCAGTATAACCGAGGCCCATTAATTTGCTACGTAAGCGCCTGATAATCGCCATCCGACAAATTGTTCAAGGCAACTTCTATCCGCCCCATGTCGAAAATCGATAAGTCGGTACGAATGACCAAGCCCTCTTTTGGCCCTGACGCACAGGCCCCACGCGCGCCGGTCGAATGGCGGATCAGCGCCGCCGCCGTGCCCTATCAGGAGGCCGTCTCGGCCATGGAAGCGCGCGTGGCCGCAATCCGCGACGACCGGGCGTCGGAGCAAGTCTGGTTGCTCGAGCATCCCCCGCTCTACACCGCCGGCACGAGTGCAAAGGATGGAGATTTACTCTTACCGGGCCGCTTCCCGGTCCATCGCACGGGGCGCGGCGGGCAGTACACCTATCATGGGCCCGGCCAGCGCGTGGCCTATGTCATGCTCGATCTGGCCGCTCGTTCACCGGGCGGCTCACCCGATTTGCGTGGTTTTGTGCGCGGCCTTGAACGCTGGCTCATCGAAACGCTCGCGACCTTTGGCGTTGTCGGCGAGATGCGTGAAGGGCGCGTGGGCGTATGGGTCGAGCTCGGCGGCGGTCGCGAGGCGAAAATTGCCGCGATCGGTGTCCGCGTGCGCCGCGGCGTCTCGTTCCACGGCATTTCCCTCAATGTCGATCCCGAGCTAAACCATTATGACGGTATCGTGGCGTGCGGCATTCGCGAGCATGGCGTCACCTCGCTCGCCGCTCTGGGCATAAGCGCGTCGATGGCCGGGGTGGATCAGGTTCTGCGCCAGCGCTTCGAGACAGTGTTCGACAGCCCAACAATAGGATGAACCTAATTTAGCTTGGGGTCCCAATTTGAATGACGCGGTCCTTGGGCAGCAGGACCCGCACAATGGTGCCATGGCCGAACGCGCTTTCAATGGCCAATGAGCCGCCATGGAGCTCGGTCAACGATTTTGCCAAAGGCAGGCCGAGCCCCGAGCCCTCATATTGCCGCGTGAGAGAGTCATCGACCTGCCCGAAGAGCGACATGGCGATCGGGATTTCCTCAGGCGTCATACCACGACCCCTATCGGCAACGACAAACGCAATACCGCCCTGCGGCGCGGCCTCAAGCCTGAGCTCGGCGCGCCCACCGGCCGGCGTGAACTTGACGGCATTGTCCAATAGAGCGATCAGAGCCCGCTTGAATTTGTTCGCATCGAGACTGAGTGTAGTCCCCCTGCCGGTCGCACGATCGACCAACTCAATGCCGGACTTTGAGGCGGTTGACGCAATGGCCGCCAAGCATTCCCTGATCAACAAATCCGCTTCCACGGGGCTCGATTTCAGCGCCTGCGCAGCGCTCTCGACTTTGCTTAAGGTCAGCACATCATTGATGATGCCAAGCAATTTCATGCTGCTTCCGTGGACTTCTTCCGAATAGTCGACATATTGCGGCGTGCCGAGCGGCCCCAATAATTGGCTTTTCATGATTTCCGAAAAGCCGATGATTGCATTGAGCGGCGTAAGCAGTTCGTGGCCCATCATCGCGAGGAAGCGCGACTTCGCCTCGCTGACCGCTTCGGCCAGTTTCCGTTGCGCATCGAGGTCGGCCGTGCGGTCTCGAACGCGTTTCTCAAGCGCGTGGTTGAGTTCTTTCAAATTTCTTTCCGAGTCACTCAACGCTTCGTTCGCCAGGCTCAGCGCCGCTTCGCGTTCGGCCTCGTGCTGAACCATCGCGTCATAGGCCTTGATCACCGTGCCAAGCTCGTCGCGGGTTTGGAGCCCGACATGCCGTCGCTCTCCCGATTCCGCATTCAGCCGAATTGCCGACAAAAACGCCCGTAAGGGCCGCCCGACAATCAGTCGAAATCCGATGACCGAGGCGATGATGGCGAAGAAAAAGGCGAGACCCACGACCGAGAGCGCGAGCGTTACGGCCAGAAACCAGCCGTCTTTGAGCTCAGCATCGGTATAGCGGATCGTCAAGCGCTGCCCGGGGCCGGCCGGCAAAGTCAGAGTTTGGTCTATCTCGGCACCGCGGCAGCCCAGGCCAGGCGGCAATGCCGCGATGGGATCGCCCTCCCCCTTCCGCACCTCAGCGCAAAGGAAAGCTCGATCCGAGGCCAAGGGCGCCAAAAGATCCGGCCCCAGACGCGGCATGCTCGCCAGGTCATAGCGCCCGAGCGCGACCGCAATCCGCGCGGCTTGATTGCCTATGCGCGCCGCCAGAACTTCCTGGTCCTGCCGCAGCTCCAAATGCACCAGAAAGTTGATGCTCGGCGCCGACAGAACCAAAAAGAGCGGCGTCAGAATCTCCAGAAATTTGACGAGGAGCGGATAACGCTGCGGCCAAAACCTGGAGGAAGTCGACCCACGCCCCTTGGTCAGGCCGATAGCGGCCATTACTCCATGCGGCTGATCTTGCCGTCCTTCATCAGGCCCTTGAGCATGACATGGTCGCCAAGCACGGTATGGAAGACGACATAGGAGTCGTCCTTGCGCGCCATGTAGAAGTCGACATTGGCGGTCTTGCCTTGATCGTCCTTGAAGTCGAAACAAAGGACGAAGTTGTTACCCATCCGCATGATTTCCGGATGCGCCGTCGTTAGATGCAACCCGCGGACTTCGCCGCTCTTTTGATCGAGCGCCAAAAAGCGACCGTCGATCGATTGTGCGTCGATGTATTGCTGCATCGCGGCTTGGAGTTGAACCTTTTCGTTCAACGTTTCGACCGCGACCGCCGCCGGCGCGCCGGACAGCACCCCAACCGCCGCAAGAGCCATGATAATTCGATGGGTGTAACGCACGGGCTACCTAGATGATTTGGTTGCGATTCCTCGCCCGATCATCGAGTGGCTGCTTTAAGATTTCGTGAAATGCCTTCAGCGTTGATTGACCGCACGCCCATGCCGCCGCGCGCGCGTCACGCCGTTTCGCTTTGACAAAATCCTTCAATATCTTGAATCGGCATGGTTTTTTCTTGAGCGTTATCGACCTTGGCGAACCTCGGTCCGCTCCGGCAGGCCTCAATCATGCCGGCAATCGAGGCTGGGTCGCCGATGAATAGCGCCTCGACCGTGCCATCGCGCATATTGCGCACCCAACCCCTGAGCCCGCGAGCTTTTGCCTCACGCTCGGCCCAGGCGCGATAGCCCACCCCCTGCACGCGGCCAGAGATGCGGACGAGGCGAGCGATGAATGGCGAGGAGTTAGACATCGCAAAAATTCCCTCTCCGCCCTTGGGGGCGGAGAGGGTCAGGGTGAGGTGGGGGCTTGTCGAGGTCAACGACGAGTAAAGTCAGAGGCGCCGCTGGGCGCCTGGGGCGCCCACCCCTACCCCTGCCCTTCCCCTCCCGCCGGGAGGGAAGGGTTGGTGCAACGTCGCGACGCTTACTCAAATTCCATGATCACCTGATCGACCGCCAGGCTATCGCCCTTGGCGGTGCGGATCTTGGCGACGCGACCATCGCGCTCGGCGCGCAATACGTTTTCCATTTTCATGGCATCGACGACCGCGAGCGGCTGGCCGGCCTTGATCAGATCGCCCTCGTGTACGGGAATCGAGACCACGAGGCCCGGCATGGGTGAAAGCAAAAAGCGTGACAGATCGGGCGGCTTCTTTACGGGCATACGCGCGGCGAGTTTGGCGGCGCGTCGGCTCCTAACCAGCACCGGCACATCAATGCCACGCCAGCTGAGCCTGAGCCGCGTGCCATGGCGATCCACCTGCACGCTGATTGGCCGCCCGTCGACCCGACCGATAAATAGTTTGTCGGCTGGCGTCCACGCACTCTCGACCGTCAGGCGCTGACCCTCATGCTCGACCACGATTTGCTCTTCGTGGTTCACCACCACGCCAACCTTGTGGCTGACCGCGCCAATCGTGACCGACAATTCATGGCTTGGAAGCACCGAGAGGCCGCGCGCCTGGCCCGAGATTTTCATGGCGCGCGCCTGAAGCCGATATTGCACCGCGCCCGCGACCGCGACCATCACCTTGAGCGCATCGGGCGTTAGCGTTGCACCGGCATAGCCCTTAGGAAATTCCTCGGCGATGAAGCCGGTCGAAAGCCGCCCCTCGCGGAATCGCTGATGGCCAAGGATGTCAGTTAGAAAGCCGATATTGTGCAGAATGCCGCGCACATAATAACCATCGAGCCCATCGCGCAGCCGGTCGATCGCCTGGTCTCGCGTGGCGCCGTGCGCGATCACCTTGGCGACCATAGGGTCGTAATACATGCTGATTTCGGCGCCTTCTTCGACGCCGGTATCAATCCGCAAATGATCATCGGTCACCGGCTCGCGATAGCCGATCAGCCGGCCGATCGAGGGCACGAAGCCGCGTGCGGGATCCTCAGCATAGACGCGCACTTCGACCGCCCACCCATCGATCTTCACATCGGCCTGCTTGAGCGCGAGCTTTTCGCCGGCCGCGATCCGGATCATCTGCTCGACGAGGTCGATACCGGTGGTCATCTCGGTCACCGGATGCTCGACCTGGAGCCGCGTGTTCATTTCGAGAAAATAGAAGTGCTTATCCTGGTCGGCCACGAACTCGACCGTGCCGGCCGAGTGATAGCCGACCGCCTTGGCGAGCGCGACCGCCTGCTCGCCCATCGCCTTGCGCGTTTTTGCATCAAGCAGCGGGCTCGGCGCCTCTTCGATCACCTTTTGATGGCGGCGTTGGATCGAGCATTCGCGTTCGTTCAAATAAATCATATGGCCGGTCCGATCGGCCAGCACCTGGATTTCGATATGGCGCGGATTGACGATGAATTTCTCAATGAAGACGCGGCCATCGCCAAAGGACGCCGTCGCCTCATTGATCGCCGATTGCATGGACTCGCGCAGCTCGGCCTCCGAGTGCGCGAGCCTCATGCCCTTGCCGCCACCGCCGGCCGCCGCCTTGATCATCACCGGATAGCCGATACCGGCGGCGATTTGGACCGCCTCGCTTAAGTCCGCAATCGGTCGGTCGACGCCCGGCACGGTCGAGACACCGGCGGCGCGCGCGAGCTTCTTCGATTCGATCTTATCGCCCATCGCGGCGATGGCCTTGGCCGGCGGGCCGATGAACACGAGGCCCGCTTTCTCGACCGCCTCGGCGAATGAGGCCTTTTCGGAGAGGAAGCCAAAGCCCGGATGGATCGCCTCGGCGCCGGTCTGTTTGGCCGCCGCGATAATCGCATCGGCCTTCAAATAGCTCTCGGCCGCCGGCGGCTTGCCGATCAGCACTGCCTCATCGGCCATGCGCACATGCAGCCCATCGGCGTCCGCCTCGGAATAAACCGCGACCGTTTTAATGCCCATACGCTTCGCCGTGCGAATCACGCGGCAGGCAATCTCACCTCGATTGGCGATCAGAATTTTTCGGAACATGGTCATGCCTGTCCCGTCATCATCGCTACACCAACATCGTCATGGCCGGACGAAGACCCGGCCATCCATGCTTCGGCGGCACGGACCGTGACCATGTCCCTCTGGATGGCCCGGTCGAGCCGGGCCATGACGATAGTAAAAGCGATACCGACACGTATCATCACAGCGGCACATTCCCGTGTTTCTTCCACGGATTGCTGAGTTGTTTGTTGCGCAGCATGGCAAGCGCGCGGGCGATGCGCTTGCGCGTGGTGCGCGGCATGATCACGTCGTCGAGGAACCCCCGGCTCGCCGCGACGAACGGATTGGCGAATTTCTCGCGATATTCCTCGGTCTTGGCCTCGACCGCGCCCGGCTCTTTCAACGCGCCGCGAAAGATGATCTCGACCGCGCCCTTTGGCCCCATCACCGCAATCTCGGCGGTCGGCCAAGCGTAATTCACATCGCCGCGCAAATGTTTCGAGCTCATCACGTCATAGGCGCCGCCATAGGCCTTGCGCGTGATCAACGTGACCTTGGGCACGGTGGCTTCGGCGAAGGCATAAAGCAGCTTCGAGCCGTGCGTGATGATGCCGCCATGTTCTTGCGCGGTGCCGGGCAGAAAGCCGGGCACATCGACTAGCGTGACGATCGGGATGTTGAAGCAATCGCAGAACCGCACGAAGCGCGCGGCCTTGCGTGAGGAATCGATATCGAGGCACCCGGCCAGCACCATTGGCTGATTGGCGACGATGCCGATGGTCGAGCCATCAATGCGCCCGAAGCCGATGATGATGTTCTTCGCATAGGTCGGTTTCAGCTCGAAAAAATCACCCTCATCGACCACCTTGAAAATCAGCTCGCGCATGTCATAGGGCTTGTTCGGATTGGCCGGCACGAGTGTGTCGAGCGAGGGTTCTTCGCGATCGAGCGAATCGTTGGTCGGCAGGATCGGCGGTTTCTCGCGGTTATTCGCCGGCAGGAAATCGAAGAAGCGCCGCGTCTCGGCGAGCGCGATCACATCATCGGCGAGCGCGAGGTCAGCCACGCCCGAGCGGCTGGTGTGGCTTTTGGCACCGCCGAGGTCTTCGTGCGTGACCACCTCATGCGTCACGGTCTTCACCACATCGGGCCCGGTGACGAACATGTAGGACGTATCTTCGACCATAAAGATGAAATCAGTCATAGCCGGCGAATAAACCGCACCGCCCGCGCAAGGCCCCATGATCAGCGAAAGCTGCGGCACGACGCCGGACGCCATGACATTGCGCTGAAACACCTCGGCATAACCGGCGAGCGAGGCGACCCCCTCATGGATGCGCGCGCCGCCCGAATCATTGAGCCCGATCACCGGCGCGCCCACCTTCATGGCCTGGTCCATGATCTTGCAAATCTTTTCGGCGTGCGGCTCGGAGAGCGAGCCGCCGAACACCGTGAAGTCTTGGCTGAACACAAAGACCAGCCGGCCATTGATCGTGCCGTGCCCGGTCACCACGCCATCGCCCGGCACCTTGTTCGACGCCATGTCGAAATCGGCGCAGCGATGCTCGACGAACATATCGATTTCTTCGAAGCTGCCAGGATCGAGCAGAAGCTCAAGCCGCTCGCGCGCGGAGAGCTTGCCCTTGGCATGCTGTGCTTCGATGCGGGCCTGCCCACCGCCCAACCGCGCGGCGGCGCGTTTCGCTTCGAGCTTCGCGATGATGTCCTGCATGGCTCCAACCGGCGCTGGTGGCTCAATGACCGTTCGATGACGGGTTTGCAGATAGCATGAACCCCCGCCGCCCGCTACATACGGCATTGGGGTCAGGCGCCGAGCAGTTTGACCGTGAGCGCCGCCGCGTCGAGATCGGCACGAAGCGCGGCGCGGCGGGCCTCGAATTCCGCGTCCGTGCCCCATTGCTCGATCTGAAAGGTTTCGTCGATTTGGGAAGCCTGGAACGCCGCCTCCGCCTCCAGCCGGCCAGCGATCAAGGCCAGAGCCAAAACCAGCGAGCCGCTCGCCCCGGTCGCCAAATGAGCCGCGACCAGGCGAAAATCATCGAGCGCCGCAGCGGCGTCCCTAAGCCGCGCAATGGCGTCCCTCGGCTGCTCGATCGGCTTGATGCCAGCCCCGACCTCCAAGGTCGCGCCATGGGTTTGCGCGGCCCAGTCGAGCCAGGGATCCCAGGCCTTGGCCTGACGCTCGGTCAACCGCGCCGGCGCCGCGGCCCGATAGCAGAGGAGATCCGACCCGGCATAGCCGGCGAGCTCGTCCAACAGGGCATCGCGCTCCCGGCACGCGCGGTCGAGTGCCGTGCAGGCGAGGCGCGTCAGGCGCATGGCGTCGCGCGCGATGACCTCGGTTTGTCCGGCCCATTCGTCGGCGATCGCCTGGGCGAAACCCGGAGTCGGCACAACGAGCGAAGCCTTAAGCGGAGTCTTGATCGGCTTGTCGTCAAGCGCGACGCCAAAGCCGTCCTCAAGCGGGATCGCGCGCGCGTCCTTGTAAAACCGCTTCATCGCGCTCAATCGAAAATACTGCCAATGCCCTTGCCGATGCTGCCGAGGCCATCGCCGACACCCTCAATCACGCTATCGACCGGGCCCGCCTTTTTCTTTTTGCCACCGGCTTTCTTGGTCGCCTCGGCGGCGCCTTTTTTGAGCGCGGCGACGCACGGGTTTTTGTCGCCACTGCCGGCACTGACAAAGGGAATCAGAATACCGAGCGGGTTGATCAGCGTCCCCAGCGCAGACCCCGCGACGCCTAAGGCAACCGCCTCAGAATCGGGCGCCGCACTCGGATTGTTGAGCGGGCCCTCGACCAGGATCGGCACCGCCAATCTGAACAATGAGGGATCCTTTGGCTTCGGCACTAGCCGCAAGTCCAAGCGCTCGCGCGCGAGATCGATCGTGCCATCGCCGCCCATGGTCATTTTGTCGGTGTCGAGCAATAAGCGCTCAGCGGTCATGACACCCCGCTCGATCGGGAAGCGCGCCACCATGCAATTCACATTGCTGAAATTCTTGTCGGCATTCCACGGCATCAGCCTTTGCACCAAATCGGCCGCGAGCAAATCGACCAACGCATTGTCGATGCGCCCCCGCGCCATGGCGAGATCGAGACGCCCGGCAAGGGTGCTGGCCAAAGAGCGGGGCGAATCGCCGACCGCGCGCAAATCGGCATCGATGTCGACCTTGCCTTGCGCGGATTGATCGATCTCGAGCAATGTCAGCGCTTGGCCCAGCTCGATGCCGCGGATCGTGCCGCGCAGCGCCAAAGACGGCACCTTGGCGCTGGCGTCGAGACGGGCCTCGCCATCGAGCGCGCCGCCAGCCAGTTTGAACGCGAGCGGCTTCAACGTCGCGGTCTTCTTCCGCACGGTCAGTGTGGTCGCTAAATCGGCAAATTGCGTACCGCGATAGATGGCTTTCTGGGCCGAAAGGTCGAGTTCAATATCGGCATCGTCGAGCCAGCCGATGTCGATCGCATCGTCATCAAAAATGGGCGTGTTGGGCAGCTTCTTGGCCGCTTCTTTTTCAACGAGAAAGCGATCGAGGTCGATGGTCGTGGCGGCGAGCGAGCCGGTTAGGCGCGGGATATCGGCCAGGGCCAGTTTGAGCCCACCGGTTATTTTGGTGTCGCCGAGCATGCCGTCGATCTGATCGAACGCAAAGGCCTTGCCGCCGCCGGTCAGGTGCCCCTTGAGCGATAGCGGCCCGATATCCGGCGGCGCGGTATCGCCGCCACTCAGCGCGCCAAGCTTGGCCAAGCTATCGGCGGACAGCACCGCCGCGACATCGAGCCCATCCATATCCGCGGGCGCATCGATCGTACCCTCCAGCGCCAGGGCAACATCGCCGGCCTTAAGATCGAGCTTGAGCGGCGCCTTGGGGCCGCGCCGACCGATCGTCGCCTTGGTTGTCAGCGGTAGATCGTTGAACGTGCCCTTGGCATCGAGCGAGACGACATTTACCGCCGGATCGCGTCCCCCGGTCGCCGTGTCGATTTTGATCGTTCGTGTCTCGCCCTTCGGGCCGTCGCGCATGGTGACGAGCGAATCGCGGACGTCAAGCTCGTCCGCCGCGAACAGATCGGATTGACCCTCCGACGATTTGCCATCGTCCGTAAACGGCCAATTCGATTCCCCCTTGGGGTTGGTCTCAAGCAGAAGGTCGGCGCCCTCGATCACCAAGCGCTGGGTTTCGATCCGCCCACTCAGCATGGGGAACAGACTGACCTTCACCTCAAACCGGCGCGCGGTGAGCATGGCCGGCCGGCTACCCCATGACGCATTCGCCATCGAGACCTCTTCGGCCACGATCGAGGGCGAAAAGCCGATCGACAGCTCGAAGGCCCCATGAATTTGCACGTCGCGGCCGGTTTCTTTGCTCAACTCGGCGGTGATGAGATTCTTGAACGCGCTGACGTCTTTGTTGGCGAGGATGATGGCGCCGACCGCGATGAGAATGACGACGACACCGCCGAGCCCCGCCGGCACCATCCACCAGCGAAAGCGCAAGCGCCGCCCTACTTGCTTAGCCGCCATGTTCACCGCCCCCCTCACCACGCAGCGCACCGAGTCGCGTCGGCAACTCGTCGAACCGCTCGACCAAACCAAGGGCTCCCGCCGTCAACAATTCGGCCGGTTCATGATAGCCCCAGGCCACCCCAAGGGCGCGCACGCCGGCATTCTTAGCCATCATCATGTCAAACACCGTATCGCCGATCACAATGGTCTCGTGCGGTGCGGCGCCGGCCTCGCTCATGGCCTGAAGCACCATGGTTGGATCGGGCTTGCCCGGAGCATCATCCGCGGTCTGTAAAGTGACGAAGAGATCGGAAAGACCGTGCCGCTCGAGCGTCACGCTGAGCCCGCGGCGCGACTTGCCCGTTGCCACACCAAGCAAATAATTTGATTCGGCAAGCTGGCGAAGCGTTTCCTGCACCGCCGGATAGAGCGGGTCCGGCAGGCTCGCCGGATCAGCCCGCAAGCGGTGAAACGCCCCCTTATAGGTTTCGGCCAGAGCGAGCGCCTGATCGACATGGCTTTGAGGCAAGAGGCGCGCGATTGCCTCATCCAGCCGAAGCCCAACCACCCGGCGCACCACCTCGGTGGGAGGGGCGTCGAGCCCAATGCTGACGAAGGTTTCAGCCATAGCCGCGGCGATCAAATGCTGGCTATCGACCAGTGTGCCGTCGCAGTCAAAAACAATGAACCGGGTCACGGCTCAAGCGCCGCAAAGGGATCGCGTGCTAGATGAAGATCGAAGCCAAGGAGCTTGAAAGCCTTGGCTAAATGTGGCGGCATCTCGGCCACGAAGCGCAAGGACTGGCGCCCCGTGGGATCGGCCGGATCGGGCACCTCCAACGCCCGGGCGTGGAGGTGCAGGCGCTTCTCGATGCCTTCAAATGGCAGGAATGCCGCAGCCCCACCATATTTGCCATCGCCCGCAATCGGCGTCCCCAGGATTTCGGCGCAGTGCACGCGAAGCTGATGGGTCCGCCCGGTCTTCGGCATCAGCGCGAGCCAAGCCGCACGCGGCGCGGCGACATCGATCACCCGGTAGAAGGTCGTGGCGCTCTGGCCATCATTACCCTTCTCGCTGACCTTCATCTTCTCGCCGCCCGCACCGGGTCGCTTGGCGAGCGGGGCATCGATCCGCCCGCTCAAGGGGTGCGGTACCCCGATCACGAGCGCCCAATAGACCTTACGCGGCGAGCGCTCGCGGAAGGCCTCGGTCAACCGGCGCGCGGCCTCGGCCGAACGCGCCAACACGATGACGCCACTCGTATCGCGATCGAGCCGATGCACGAGACGTGGGCGTTCGGGACCACCAAAACGAAGGCCATCGAGCAACGCATCCAAATGTTGCTCGATCTCGCTGCCACCCTGCACCGCAAGCCCCGCCGGCTTATTGAGCACGATGATCGAATCATCCCGGTGGATCACCCAGCGCCGCGCCGCCTCATATTCCTGCTCACTTGGCATATAGGCGGCGAGCTTGGTGGGCGTCGGCGCGATTTTCTCGTCGTCGAGCGGCGGTACGCGCACCGTGCTGCCCGCATTGAGTTTCAAACTCGCCTTGGCCCGGCCGCCATCAACCCGGATTTGCCCGGTACGGAGAAGCTTTGAAAGGCGCGCGTGTGTCAACCCCGGATAATGCTGCTTGAACCAACGGTCCAACCGCAAATCGGCTTCGTCCGCCTTGACCTCGATACTGCTGACGCCACTCATGCCACCACCCAACGCATCAACCGCATCACCAAATAAAGCGCCCCCGCTGATAGCACCACCGAGAGCGCGATATAGAGAATCGCTCGACCAGCCTCACCCCGCTCGAACAACGTGATCGTGTCGAGCGAGAAGGCCGAGAAGGTGGTGAAACCGCCAAGAATGCCGACGACGAGAAACAAGCGAAGATCAGGCGTGGTCTCAAACAATGACGTGAACAAGCCGACCAGGAGCCCGAGCACCGCCGAGCCGACCACATTGACCGCGAGCGTGCCATAAGGGAACGCGACGCCAAGCCAACGTTCGACCGCACCAGCCACGACATAGCGCCCGACCGAACCGATCGCCCCACCCGCGGCCACGAACAATATCTGCATCATGAATCGGCCTCGACCGGCTCATCGCCGTGGCCCGCGCGCTTGTCGCGCAGGCGTGCCCAATAATCGAGGCGCTTCTTAATCTCCCGCTCAAAGCCGCGCTCAACGGGCTGATAGAGGTTCTCGCGCGTCATATCGTCGGGGAAATAATTTTGACCCGAAAACGCATCCGCCGCATCATGATCATATTGGTAGCCCTTGGCATAACCGAGCTCCTTCATCAGCCGCGTCGGCGCATTCAAAATATGCTTGGGCGGCGCGAGCGAGCCGGTGCGCTGCGCGGCCGCCATAGCGGCGCCATGCGCCACATAGGCCGCATTCGATTTGGGCGCCGTAGCGAGATAGATCACCGCCTGCACCAAAGCGAGTTCGCCTTCGGGCGAGCCAAGGCGCTCATAGGCTTCCCACGCCGCCAGACATTGCGGGAGCGCGGTCGGATCGGCCAGACCAACATCCTCGACCGCAAAGCGCGTCAACCGGCGTGCGATATAACGCGGGTCTTCACCGCCGACGAGCATGCGCGCCATCCAATAGAGCGCGGCATCATTATCCGACCCCCGCAGCGATTTATGCAGCGCGCTGATCAGATTGTAGTGGCTGTCCTGCGCCTTATCGTAGATCGGCGCGCGACGCTGCACCGCCGCCATCAGACCTTGGGCATCGAGCGCTTCGCCCGCCGGTCGCGCGAACAATTCCTCCGCTAGATTCAAGAGGAATCGACCATCGCCATCGGCCATGGCCTTCAAGGTCATGCGTGCGTCCGCATCGAGTGGCAATAACTGCCCGATCAAGGCTTCCGCGCGCGCGAGCAATTCATCGAGCGCAGCCTCTTCCAGCCGGCGCAGCACCATGACTTGGCAGCGTGAAAGCAACGCCGCGTTCAATTCGAACGACGGGTTCTCCGTGGTCGCGCCAATGAGCGTCACCGTGCCGTCCTCGACCACCGGCAGAAACGCATCTTGCTGGGCTCGATTGAAGCGGTGGATCTCATCGACGAAAAGAAGCGTGCCGCGCCCGCTTGCGCGTCGCTCGCGCGCGCCATCGAAAATCTTTCGCAAATCCGCAACGCCCGAGAACACCGCGGTTAAGGGTTCGAATTCGAGCGATGTCGATTCCGCGAGCAACCGCGCGATGGTTGTTTTGCCGCAACCGGGCGGACCCCAGAGGATCATTGAGGCCAACCGATGGGCTCCCACCATGCGCCCGATCGGCGCCTCGGGCCCGAGCAGATGCCCCTGCCCGATAACCTCGGCCAGCGTGCGCGGGCGCAGGCGATCGGCCAGCGGCCGGGTCTGGGCCGCGTCCTCGAACAGCGAACGGGTCTTCTCTTTGGCCATGATCACTACGGACAACCTTTGAGGCAGCCCTTGCGCTCTAATGTAGGACACCGAAAAGACGAAGGGCAGCCCGATCAGGCTGCCCCCTTGCAAGAAACGCGATCGGTGCGCCGCCCGCTTAGGCGGTGGCTTAGGCGGTGGCTTAGGCGGTGGCTTCCTCGGCGGTTTCGCTCTCGCCGGCCTTTTGCACGGGGCCTGAATCAAGCCCCTTAGCGGCCGGGTCGCGATCGACCAATTCGATGATCGCCATCGAGGCCGCGTCGCCATAGCGCATGCCGGCGCGCAGCACGCGGGTATAGCCGCCTTTGCGCTCGGCATAGCGCGGCGCGATCGTGGCATAGAGCTTGGCCACCACGGCATCGTCCTGCAGGAACGCGTAGACCCGCCGACGCGAGGCCAAGGAATCGGTCTTGCCCATGGTAATCAGCTTCTCGACCACGGGGCGCAGTTCCTTCGCCTTGGGTAGGGTCGTGGTGATCTGCTCGTGCTTCAACAGCGCTGTCGCCATGTTGCGAAACAGCGCCCGACGGTGCGAAGTGGTGCGGCCAAGTTTGCGGCCGGCGATTTTATGACGCATGACTCTCTCTCCTGCGCACGCGAACGATGACGAGGATCAATAGGGCTCGTCGAGTTTGCGCGCCAGCTCCTCGATATTCTCCGGCGGCCAGTTCGGAATTTCCATGCCGAGCCGAAGCCCCATGGTCTCCAAGACTTCCTTGATCTCATTCAGCGATTTACGGCCGAAATTCGGCGTCCGCAGCATTTCCTGCTCGGACTTCTGAACGAGGTCGCCGATATAGATGATGTTGTCGTTCTTGAGACAATTGGCCGAGCGCACGGAAAGCTCGAGCTCGTCGACCTTGCGCAACAGGTTCGGGTTAAACTCCAGCTCGGCCCGCTGGCCGCCAACCGGTAGCTCACGCGGCTCTTCGAAATTGATGAAGAGCTGGAGCTGGTCCTGCAAAATGCGAGCGGCAAGCGCCACCGCATCGTCGGGCCGTACCGTGCCGTTGGTCTCGAGCTTCATGGTCAGCTTGTCATAGTCGGTGACCTTACCGACGCGTGTGTTGTCGATCTTGTAGGCCACGCGACGCACCGGGCTATAGAGCGCATCAATCGGAATAAGACCGATGGGAGCGTCCTCCGGCCGATTGAGCACGGCGGGCACATAGCCTTTGCCGTTCTGCACGGTCATTTCCATGTTGAGCTTGGCACCATCATCGAGCGTGCAAATGACAAGCGAAGGATCCATCACCTCGATATCATGGCCCGTTTCGATTTGCCCGGCCCGCACTTCACCCGGGCCTTGCGCCCTCAGATGGATGCGCTTTGGCCCTTCGCCATGCATGCGAAGCGCCAGCATCTTGATGTTGAGCACGATATCGGTCACGTCCTCGCGAACGCCCGGGATCGACGAAAACTCGTGCAACACCCCATCGATCTTGATCGACGTGACGGAGGCACCCTGCAATGACGACAGCAGAATGCGCCGCAAGGCATTGCCGAGCGTTACGCCAAAGCCACGCTCGAGCGGCTCTGCCACCACCGTTGCATGACGTGAGCCATCGCCCTCGGGTGTGACCGCGAGCTTCGACGGTTTAATTAGTTCCTGCCAGTTCCTTTGGATCACGCGTGCGACCTCGTTTTTGCGAAACTCGGTTTCGCGAACAGCCTGGAAATAAACGCGCCGCGCGTCGCTCGGATGAGCGGGCGCGTAAGCGGAATGGGTTAAACCCGGCGGCGCTTAGGCGGCCGGCAACCGTTGTGCGGAATCGGCGTCACGTCGCGAATGGACGAAACCGTGAAGCCCGCCGTTTGGAGCGCACGTAGCGCGGATTCGCGCCCGCCACCCGGCCCCTTCACCTCGACCTCGATCGCGACCACGCCATGTTCCTTCGCCTTGCGCCCAGCATCCTCCGCCGCAACCTGCGCGGCATAGGGTGTCGATTTGCGCGAGCCCTTGAAGCCCATCGTCCCCGACGACGACCAAGCGATCGTATTGCCCTGAAGGTCCGTGATCGTGATCATCGTGTTGTTGAACGTTGCGTTCACATGCGCAATGCCCGACGAAATGTTCTTGCGCTCTTTGCGGCGCGGACGAGCCGTCTTCGCCATTGTTCTGACCCTGCCTTACTTCTTCTTTGCCGCGATCGGCCGTGACGGGCCTTTTCGCGTGCGTGCATTGGTGTGCGTCCGTTGACCGCGCACTGGCAAGCCTCGCCGATGCCTCAAGCCGCGATAACAGCCGAGGTCCATCAGACGCTTGATGTTCATCGCCACTTCGCGCCTGAGATCGCCCTCGACCGTGTATTCCTTGTCTATCATCTCGCGAATGCGGATGACATCCGCCTCGCTCAACTCGCTAACCCGCGTCTTGGTCGCGATGCCAACCTTGTCGACGATCCGGCGGGCCTGACGCGGCCCGATGCCATGGATGTACGTCAAGGCGACCTCAACCCGCTTGGCGGTGGGGATATTAACGCCCGCAATGCGCGCCACGATTTATACTCCTCGCAAAACAAAACGCGCGCCGCGACCGTTAGTCGCAGCACGAACGGAGGGACCCATATTATGGGCGGTCGGCAACCATCCGTCAACCATTTGCCGCTGCCCCCACGGCCTTGACCAACGCGGCCTCGACCACGTCGATATCGGCCATGCCGTCGATTGAAGCAAACCGGCCAAGACCCCGGTAATAGGGGGTAATTGGCGCGGTTTGGGCATGGTAGGCCTTGAGCCTCTCGACCACGGTTTCCCGATTGTCGTCCTTGCGGCGCACAAATTCTTTGGAACCGCAGACGTCGCAAACCCCAGACACCCTCGTGGGTTTGGTGGCGTCGTTATAGCCGGCACCGCATTTGGCGCAGGCGAATCGACCGACAATCCGCGCCGTCAGCTTTTCGTCATCGACATGGAGCTCGACCACCCGGTCGAGCTTGAGGCCGCGTTCGGCCAACATGCGATCGAGCGCCTCGGCCTGCGCCGTGGTCCGTGGGAAGCCATCCAGAATGAAGCCGTTCTTGCAGTCCGGCTGCCCGATCCGCTCGGCGATCAGGCCGATCATCACTTCGTCCGACACAAGCGCCCCGGCCTCCATGATGCTCTTGGCCTTAAGCCCGATGGGTGTTCCGGCCTTGACCGCGGCGCGCAACATATCGCCGGTCGAAAGTTGGACGATGCCAAGCCGACGGGCCAAGCGCTCCGCCTGAGTGCCTTTGCCGGCCCCGGGCGGTCCGAGCAGAATGATGTTCACCGCCGGCTGCCTCTGAGCTTGGCCTTCTTGACCAGACCCTCATATTGATGGGCCAGCAAATGCGATTGGATTTGGCTCACCGTGTCCATCGTCACCGAGACCACGATCAAAAGGCTGGTGCCGCCGAAATAGAACGGGAGCGCATATTCCGAAATCAGGAATTCCGGCAGCAGACAGACCAGCGTGAGGTACATCGCGCCGATAAAAGTGAGGCGGTTGAGCACGAAAGTCAGATAATCGGCCGTGCTCTTGCCTGGCCGAATACCAGGGATAAAGCCGCCATATTTCTTGAGATTGTCGGCCGTATCCTGCGGGTTGAACACAACCGTCGTATAGAAGAACGCAAAGAAGATGATCGCCGCAGCATAGAGGAACATGTAGATCGGCTTGCCGTGCGAGATATAACCGGACAACCCCGTCAGCCAATCGGGCCCGCCACCGGCATTGATGCTGAGCGCGGTAATCGGCAGCAACAAGATCGAACTGGCAAAAATTGGCGGAATCACGCCCGCCGTATTGATTTTCAACGGCAGATGGCTCGCCTGCCCGCCAAACACGCGCTGGCCGACTTGGCGCTTCGGATATTGCACAATGATGCGCCGCTGCGCGCGTTCGACAAATACGATAAACGCGACCACCGCAATCGCGCCGACCAGGAACACAATCATCAACGCCGGCGACATAGCGCCGGTGCGTCCGAGCTCAAGGAGTTGAACGAGCCCGCTCGGCAATTCCGCGACGATGCCGGCGAAGATGATCAGCGAAATGCCATTGCCCACGCCGCGCGCGGTAATCTGTTCGCCGAGCCACATCAAAAAGACCGTTCCGCCGGTCAGCGTAACGACCGTGGTGATCCGGAAAAATGTACCGGGGTCGATGACGGCCGAACCCGTCGAACTTGTATAGCCCTCAAGCCCAACCGCAATGCCATAGGCCTGCAACACGGCCAAGATAACCGTGCCATAGCGCGTATATTGATTGATCTTCTTGCGCCCTGATTCGCCGTCCTTCTTCAACTGGGCGAGCCTGGGCGAGACCGTCGTCATCAGCTGCATGATGATCGAGGCCGAGATGTACGGCATGATGTTCAAGGCGAAGATCGTCATGCGTCCGAGCGCACCGCCCGAAAACATGTTGAACATGCCAAGAATGCCGCCGGACTGGCTGTCGTAAATCGACTGCATCACCACCGGGTCGATGCCCGGAATGGGAATGTAGGTACCAATCCGATAGATGATCAGGGCGCCAAGCGCGAACAGCAGCCGACGCTGCAGCTCCTTGGCCTTGCCAAGCGTGCCGAAATTGAAGTTGGAGGCGAATTGTTCGGCAGCCGATGCCATGGTCCGCGCCTCGCGTTCTAGGACGCGGCGCCGGCTTCGGCTTCAGTCGCGGCCGGGGCCTTGCCCCCCTTGGCGGCCTTCTTCGCTTTCCGCTTCGCCGAACCGCGCAACCGCACCTTTTTCACACGCTTCTTGATCGTGATCTTGCCGCCCGCCTTCTCGACCGCATCGATCGCCGCTTGCGAGGCGCTCGACAGATCGAGTGTGAGTTTCGTCTTGAGCTCACCCCGCGCCAGGAGACGCACCCCAACAGTGCCCGTGCGGCTCGCCAAGCCCGCCGCGCGCAAGGTCGCTTCGGTCACGGTTTCCTTCGGATCGATCTTCTTGCGCTCGATCGCCTCTTGTAGGCGATCGA
Organism: Alphaproteobacteria bacterium; assembly: GCA_009691045.1. Lineage (GTDB taxonomy): Bacteria > Pseudomonadota > Alphaproteobacteria > UBA828 > UBA828 > SHWC01. The sequence continues at coordinate 65,430 of SHWC01000004.1, forward strand.
GATTGATCGGGTCATAGACCTTGCGGGTCGGGTTGGTGAAGCCGCGCTTGGGCAGGCGCCGATAAATCGGCATCTGGCCACCTTCGAACTCGTGCAGAGAGACGCCGGTCCGCGCCTTCTGGCCCTTATGGCCCTTGCCCGAGGTCTTACCTTTGCCCGAGCCAATGCCACGGCCGATGCGCTTTTTGTCGCGCGCCGCGCCGGGATTATCCTTCAACTCATTAAGACGCATGATCTAAAGCTCCTCAGTCCGCGTTCTCGACCCGGACCAGGTGATGAACCTTCCCGATCATGCCGCGCACCGAGGGCGTATCCTCGAGCACGCGGCTGCGATTCATTTTATTAAGCCCGAGCCCGATCAGGGTCTCGCGCTGGTCGTGCCGACGCGCGATCGGGCTGCCGACCTGCGTCACTTTAAGGCGCGCGCCTGACTTCGCCATGGCTCTATTCCCTTTCCTCGGCGCCCTCGGCGCGACCGAAGATTTCACTCACGCGCCGCCCGCGTTTGGCTGCAATCGTGCGCGGCGCACTGCAGCGGCCAAGCGCATCGAAGGTTGCCTTGACCATGTTGTGCGGATTCGACGTGCCGACCGATTTGGCCACCACATCCTGCACGCCCAACATCTCGAAGACCGCGCGCATCGGCCCGCCGGCGATGATACCGGTGCCCGCCGTTGCCGCCCGTAACACAACCTTGCCCGCGCCGGAGCGCCCGAGCACGTCATGATGCAGCGTCCGACCCTCGCGCAATGGCACGCGGATCAAATTGCGTTTAGCGTGCTCGGTCGCCTTTCGGATCGCCTCCGGCACCTCGCGCGCTTTGCCCGAGCCATGACCAACCCGACCGCGCCGATCGCCCACGATGACGAGCGCCGAGAAGCCGAAGCGCCGACCGCCCTTCACCACTTTGGCGACGCGGTTGATGCTGACGAGCTTGTCGGAAAGCTCCGCCTCTTCGCGTTCCCGTTCCCGTTCCCAACTCCGGGCCGGCCGCTCGCTTGGGTTGCCTCTTGCCATGATTTAGCCTTCCTAGAACGACAAACCGGCTTCGCGCGCGGCATCTGCAAGCGCCTTAACGCGGCCGTGAAATTTATACCCGCCACGATCGAACACCACCGTCTCGACGCCAGCGGCCTTAGCACGCTCGGCGATCAGGCTGCCGACCTTAACCGCGGCGTCTTTATTGGCGCTGGTCTTAAGCGCCTCGCGCAGGCCTTTGTCGAGTGTGGACGCAGCCGCCAGCGTGACGCCCTTCGTATCGTCGATCACCTGGGCGTAGATATGCCGCCCGGAGCGATAGACCGAAAGCCGAGGCCGACCGTTCGCTTGGCGCTTCAATTGATAGCGGACCCGCTTTTCGCGGCGCTGAAAGAGTTTGTCTGACTTGTTCATGGCCCGGCCTACTTCTTCTTGCCTTCTTTGCGCCGCACGCTCTCATTGCTATAGCGAATGCCTTTGCCCTTATAGGGCTCCGGCCGCTTATAGCCTCTGATTTTCGCCGCGACCTGTCCGACCAATTGTTTGTCGATGCCGCTGATCGCAATCATCGTTGGCTTCTCGCAAACAATCTTGATGCCGGTTGGGATTGGAAACCTGATGCTGTGACTGAACCCCATATCGAGCTTCAAATTGGAGCCTTCGAGCGCCGCCCTAAAGCCGACGCCCTGAATTTCCAACCGTTCCGAATAGCCCTCGGTCACGCCCTGCACCATGTTGCGCACGAGCGTGCGCGATAGGCCCCAGAGCTGACGTGAGCGCTTGGTCATCTCGGTCGGCTGGACCGCGATGCCCTTATCACCCCTTGAGATTGTCATCTCGGGTGCGATCGTCGTTTTGAGCTGTCCAAGCTTACCCTTGACCATGACGTCATTGCCCGTGATCTGGACATCGACGCCGGCCGGAACCGGGACGGCATTTTTTCCGATGCGCGACATGGCGCTCCCCTAGAACACCGTACAGATGACTTCGCCACCGAGACGCTGCTTGCGCGCCTCGAGGTCGGACATAACGCCCTTCGATGTCGACAAAATCGAAATCCCGAGCCCGTTATAGACCCGGCCAAGATCCTCGATCGCAGAATAGACGCGGCGGCCCGGGCGCGACACGCGGTGAATCTCGGTGATCACCGGGCGCCCTTCGCTGTATTTGAGCTCGATTTCGAATTCGGCCTTGGCCGCGTCGATCTCGTGCCGCGTGTAACCGCGGATGTATCCCTCGCTCTTCAGCACGTCAAGCACCGCGGCGCGCAGCTTGGACGCCGGCGACTTGATGGCGCGCTTCTGCTTCTGCTGCCCGTTGCGAATGCGGGTGAGCATATCGGCGATCGGATCGGAAACCGACATCCCTGTGCTCCTACCAGCTCGACTTGACCGCGCCGGGAAGCAGGCCATTCGAGGCCAACTCGCGAAGCGCGATACGCGACAGATTGAATTTGCGGTAATAGGCCCGCGGACGACCGGTCAGGCCGCACCGATTGCGGTAGCGCACCGGCGAGCTATTGCGCGGCAACTCCGAAAGCTTGAGCTGCGCGGCAAAGCGCTCCTCGGGCGGCAATACGCGATTTCTGATCACCTTGCGCAATTCCTTGCGCTTGGCGGCGAACTTAATCGCCAGTCGGCGTCGCCGCGCATTGTTTTCGATCGCACTCTTTTTCGCCATCGCCTCAGTCCTTCGGTTTGGGCGTTACGCCCAATGCCATGCTCAATTGACAAACGGTAGTTGGAAACCGGCCAACAACGCCTTGGCCTCCGCATCGCTCTTGGCGGACGTGCAGATGATGATGTCCATGCCACGAACTTTGTCGATCTTGTCGTACTCGATTTCCGGAAAAACAATCTGCTCGCGTATGCCGAGCGCGTAATTGCCACGCCCGTCAAACGCCTTGCCCGACAGGCCGCGAAAATCGCGCACCCGAGGCAGCGCGATGTTCACCAACCGATCGAGAAACTCGTACATGCGCTCGCGCCTGAGCGTCACCTTACAGCCGATCGGCATGCCCTCGCGCAGCTTGTAATTGGCGATCGAGGTCCGCGCCCGCGTGATAATCGGCTTCTGGCCGGTGATCCGCGCCAAATCGGCCGCCGCGGTATCGACCTTCTTCTTATCCATCGCCGCGTCGCCAACGCCCATATTGACCACGATCTTCTGCAGGCGCGGTGCCTGCATCGCGTTCTCATAGCCGAACTGCTTGATCAGCTGAACTCGCAATTCGGTTTCATAAAATTCGTGCAACCGCGCACGTACGCGCTTCTCAGACATCGATAACCTCGCCCGAACGCTTGGCGACCCGCACCTTGCGCCCGTCCGTCAGAATCTTGAAACCAACCCGGGTCGGGCGGCTCGTCTTGGGGTCGACCAACGCCACGTTCGACACGTGGATCGGCGCCTCTTTCTCCTTGATGCCGCCCTGCGGGTCGGCCTGGCTCGGCTTGGTATGGCGCTTGACGATATTGACGCCCTGCACAAGCACGCGGTTCTTCTCCGGCATCGCGCGCAGAACCTTGCCCTGCTTGCCGCGATCGCGCCCGGTGACGACGATAACTTCGTCGTCCTTCTTGATTTTCAACTTTGCCATCCGGCCGTCCTCCTTCGCCCCGCCGCCCTATAGAACTTCGGGCGCCAGCGAAATGATCTTCATGTACTGCTTGGCGCGCAGCTCGCGCGTCACCGGGCCGAAAATGCGCGTGCCGATCGGCTCGCCCTGCGGATTGATTAAAACCGCCGCATTGCGATCGAACCGGATCGACGTGCCATCAGCCCGACGGATTTCCTTCGCCGTCCGCACGATGACCGCCTTATGCACTTCGCCCTTCTTCACTTTGCCGCGCGGGATCGCGTCCTTGATCGAGACCACGATCACATCCCCAATCGTCGCGGTGCGTCGGCGGGAGCCGCCGAGTACCTTGATACATTCAACCCGGCGCGCGCCGGAATTATCGGCGACGTCGAGATGGGTTTGAACTTGAATCATTGGTCACGCACTCCCAAACAACTGACTAGATCTGGTCTTCGGTACCAGCATCGATAAAGGCCGCGAGGCCTTTACCTGGCTCTCCGCCGACCACGGTCCAGCGCTTCAGCTTCGAAATCGGGCGGCATTCCTGAATGCGCACGATATCGCCAACCTTGAAGCGGTTATCCGCGTCATGCGCGGCATATTTCTTCGAGCGGCGCACCACCTTCTTATAGATTGGGTGCAGCACGCGGCGTTCGACGCTAACGACAACGGTCTTATTGCCTTTGTCGCTGACCACGAGGCCCTGGAGAATTCGGCGAGGCATCAGGTCATCCCTTCTTTCGCTTCGCGGCCGGCTTGGCGTCACTTGACGCCCGCTCCGCCAATACTGTTTTGATCCGCGCGATATCGCGCCGGACGGTCCGCACTTGCGCGGTGTTCTCGAGCTGGCCGCCGGCCCGCTGGAAGCGCAAATTGAACGCCTCTTTGCGCCGATCGCGCAGCGCGTCCTTTAGCTCGTCGGGGCTTTTGCCGCGCATATCTTCGGGCGTCATGGCCTAGGCTCCCTCGCCGATACGGCTAATGATCTTGGTGCGAACGCTCAGCTTCGCGGCGGCGAGACGGAACGCTTCCTCGGCAGTCGCGCGGTCCACGCCATCGACCTCAAACATGATCCGGCCCGGCTTGACCCGGCAGATCCAATATTCGGGCGTGCCCTTGCCGCTACCCATGCGCACTTCGGCCGGCTTGGTCGAAACCGGCACATCCGGGAACACCCGGATCCACACGCGCCCCGCGCGCTTCATATGGCGCGTAATGGCACGCCGGCCTGCCTCGATCTCCCGCGCCGTGATCCGGCCCGGATCAATCGTCTTCAACCCGAACGAGCCGAAATTGAGCGTGGTTCCGCCCTTGGCATTGCCGTGAATCCGGCCCTTGAACGCCTTACGGAATTTGGTGCGCTTTGGCTGCATCATGGCCCTAGGTCCTCAACGCGCCGGCTGCTGTTCGAGGGCGCGCTTGTCCTGCGCCATCGGGTCATGCGCCAGAATTTCGCCCTTGAACACCCATACCTTGACGCCGCACGTGCCAAACGCCGTACGCGCCGTGGCCCGCCCGAAATCGATATCGGCTCTGAGCGTGTGAAGCGGCACGCGGCCTTCGCGATACCATTCCATGCGCGCGATTTCAGCGCCGCCAAGACGACCGCTACAATTGATCCGAATGCCCTGCGCGCCAAGCCGCATAGCCGATTGCACCGCGCGCTTCATCGCGCGGCGGAAGGCCACGCGGCGCACGAGCTGCTCGGCGATGCTCTCAGCCACCAATTTGGCCTCAAGCTCGGGCTTTCTGATTTCAACGATGTTCAAATGCGCTTCGCTATTCGTGATCTTGGACAAATCCTGGCGCAGCTTCTCGATATCCGCGCCCTTCTTGCCGATAACAACACCCGGACGCGCCGTGTGAATGGTAATGCGCGCCTTCTTCGCCGGCCGCTCGATGACCAAACGCCCTACGCCCGCCTTAGCCAGCCGATCCATCAGATATTCGCGGATCTTCAGGTCTTCATGCAGCAACTTCGCGTAGCTCGCATCGGCAAACCAACGTGAATCCCACGTTCGGTTGATGCCGAGTCGAAGACCGATCGGGTTTACCTTCTGGCCCATCAGGCCTTCTCCTCGTTTTCGCGAACCACAATCGTGATGTGGCTGAATGCTTTCGCTATTTTGCCTGAGCGGCCACGGGCCGCCGGCATCCACCGCCGCATGACCAGGCCTTTGCCGACACTGGCCTCAGAAACGATCAGCCGATCGACATCGAGTTCATGATTGTTTTCGGCATTGGCGATCGCCGCCTGTAGGCATTTGCGCACATCGCCCGCGATCCGCCGTTTGGAGAACCGCAGCGCCGAGAGCGCATCGCCCGCCTTCATGCCGCGGATCGATTGCGCGACCAAATTGAGCTTGCGCGGGCTGGTGCGCAAATTACGCGCGATCGCGCGTGCTTCGCTATCAGCCAGGGTACGAGGGTGAGCCGGTTTCGACATCGCCTAAGCCTTCTTCACCTTCTTGTCACCCGAATGTCCATGGAACGTACGGGTCGGCGAGAATTCGCCAAGCTTGTGGCCGATCATGTTTTCATTGACCAGCACGGGGATGAACTTCTTGCCGTTATAGACGCCAAAGGTCAGGCCCACGAATTGCGGCATGATCGTCGAACGCCGCGACCAGGTCTTGATCACGTCGCGCCGACCCGACGAGCGAGCCTGCTCGGCTTTCCGAAGCAGATAGCCGTCGACGAACGGACCCTTCCAAACAGAACGCGCCATAATTTGCTCCGCCCGCTGCCCTATTTGCTACGCCGACGAATGATCATCTTGTCGGTGCGCTTGTTGTTCCGCGTCTTGGCGCCCTTGGTCGGCTTGCCCCACGGCGTCACCGGATGCCGGCCGCCCGAGGTCTTGCCTTCACCGCCGCCATGCGGGTGATCGACCGGGTTCATCGCAACACCGCGTACGGTCGGGCGCCAACCCTTCCAACGATTGCGCCCAGCCTTGCCGATGTTTTCGTTCTGGTGATCGGGGTTTGAGACCGCGCCGATCGTCGCCATGCAATCGGCACGCACCATGCGTTGTTCGCCCGAGGTAAGCCGAAGCAAGGCATAGCCCTGATCTTTGCCAACCAATTGGACAAACGCGCCGGCGGCACGCGCGAGCTGCCCACCACGGCCCGGCTTCATCTCGACATTGTGGATGATGGTCCCGACCGGAATGTTCTGCATCGGCAACGCATTGCCGGGCTTGATGTCGACTTGCTTGCCCGACACCACTTCATCGCCAACCGCCAAACGCTGCGGCGCCAAAATATAGGCGAGCTCGCCATCCCTATAGCGCAGCAACGCAATAAAGGCCGAACGATTGGGATCGTATTCGAGCCGCTCAACAGTGGCCGGCATATCGAATTTACGCCGCTTGAAATCTATCGTGCGGTAACGCTGCTTGTGCCCGCCGCCGCGCTGCCATGACGTGATATGGCCATGATTATTGCGCCCGCCGGTCTTGCGCAACCCTTCGGTCAAATCTTTGACCGGACGCCCTTTCCAGAGCTCCGAGCGATCGACCAATACCAGCTGACGCTGGCTCGGCGTAGTCGGCCTATAAGATACGAGCGCCATCGCTCAAACCCCCGTCATCACATCGATCGTCTGGCCTTCGGCCAGCCTAACGATGGCCTTTTTGTAATCGGACCGTTGGCCTTCACGACCGCGGAAACGCTTGACCTTGCCCTTCACGTTGATCGTGTTGACCGCCGTGACCTTGACCTTGAACAAGCCTTCGATCGCCGCCTTGATTTCCGGCTTGGTCGCATTCGAGGCAACCCGGAAGGCAATCTGTCCATTTTCGTTCATCCGCGTGGCCTTCTCGGTGATGATCGGGCCGCGAATAATTTCGTACCAAACTGAGCGGGTGGTCTCCTTGCTCATTTCAGCCGGGCCTCCAACCCTTCGACCGCGTTGCGCGTCAGAATCAACGTGTCGCGCCGCAAAATGTCGTACACGTTCGCGCCGGTCTGCGGCAGCACGTCAACACTCGGCAGATTGCGCGCCGCGCGGGCGAAACCTTCATCCACCGCATCGCCATCGATGAAGAGCACGTCGTTCCAGCCATGTTTGGCCAGCTTCTTCGCGAGCGGGCGCGTCTTGGCGTCATCGGTCTTCAGCCCATCCAAAATAATGAGCTTTCCATCGGCCACCTTGCTCGACAACGCCACTTTGAGCGCGAGCTTACGGACCTTTTTCTGCAGATCATGCTCATGGCTCCGCGGCAAGGGACCGAAAATCACCGCGCCACCCCGGAATTGCGGCGAACGCAGCGAACCTTGACGCGCATTACCCGTGCCCTTCTGCTTGTAAGGCTTCTTGGTGGTGCCTTGAATGTCGCTAATGCCCTTCGTCTTGTGCGTGCCGGCACGACGCTTGGCCAATTGCCAACGCACCATGCGGTACAGCAAATCGGGGCGCAGGGGCACGCCGAAAATATCATCGGAAAGCTCGATCTCGCCGGCCGATTTATTGTCGATATCGGTGACTTTGAGTTTCATCGCCGTCACTCCTTCGCCTCGGCGGCTTCCGCCGCCGCAGCACCGCCCTTGAGCGCCGCGGGATACGGCAGATCCTTCGGCAGCGGGTATTTGATCGCGTCCATCACGCGCACCAACGTTCCCTTCGCACCCGGCACCGCACCGCGGATCATGATCAAGCCGCGCTCTGGATCGGTCCCAAGCACGACCAAATTCTGCACGGTAATGCGCTTATGGCCCATATGGCCTGCCATCTTCTTGTTCTTGAAGACGCGGCCGGGATCCTGGCGATTACCGGTCGAGCCGTGCGAGCGGTGCGAAATCGACACACCGTGGGACGCACGCAAACCGCGGAAATTATAGCGTTTCATCACACCGGCAAAACCCTTGCCGATGGTCGTCGCGGCAACATCGACCAATTGCCCGGTCACGAAATGCTCGGCCGAAAGCTCGGCCCCGACATCGATCAACCCGTCATCGCTAACGCGAAACTCAACCAATGCACGCTTCGGCTCGACCCGCGCCTTGGCATAATGTCCGCGCATCGGCTTCGACACGTTCTTGACCTTGGCCTTGCCGCTGCCGAGCTGAACGGCGCTATAGCCATCCTTGTTCGGCGTGCGTTGCGCCACGACTTGACACTGGTCGAGCTGAAGCACGGTCACCGGATGATGCGTGCCCTCGGCGTCGAACTGACGTGTCATGCCAAGCTTGCGGGCAATCAGGCCCGTGCGCCGGCGTTCACGTACTTTGCTGCCCATCGTCCGACGCTCCTACAGCCGAATTTCCACGTCGACGCCAGCCGCCAGGTCGAGCTTCATCAGCGCATCGACGGTCTGCGGGGTCGGGTCGACGATATCGAGAAGGCGCTTGTGCACGCGGATCTCGAATTGTTCGCGCGATTTCTTGTCAATGTGCGGCGAGCGATTGACCGTGAATTTTTCAATCTGGGTCGGCAACGGAATCGGGCCACGCACGCGTGCACCCGTGCGCCGCGCCGTGTTGACGATTTCGCTCGTCGATTGATCGAGAACGCGGTGATCAAACGCCTTGAGGCGTATGCGAATATTTTGACTTTCCATTACCCGGTTCCCGATTGCCTCGTCGACCCGACGACGCGTTATTGAATGATCTTGGCGACGACGCCGGCGCCAACCGTGCGGCCACCTTCGCGAATGGCGAAGCGCAAACCTTCGTCCATCGCGATCGGCACGATCAACGACACCACCATCTGAATATTATCGCCCGGCATCACCATCTCGGTCCCCGCCGGCAATTCGATCGTCCCCGTCACGTCCGTCGTCCGGAAGTAAAACTGCGGCCGGTAGTTCGAGAAAAACGGCGTGTGACGACCACCCTCTTCCTTCGTCAGGATGTACGTCTCGGCC
>SHWC01000040.1 GCA_009691045.1 Alphaproteobacteria bacterium
TGCGGTTGGACTCATTGAAAGGCTTGCGCGCCGGGAGTGAGAACGGCCCAGTCGCAAAGCCCGGCGATCCGGCCGGCAGTGAGCTGATCAAACGGCTCAAGGGCGAGAGCGAGCCGCGTATGCCACTGAGCGGGCCACCCTTCCTTGATGACAAGGACATCGCCTTGATCGAGCGCTGGATCGCGTCCGGCATGGCAGGCGCGGAACCCTCGACCGCGACCGCGACGCCAGCCGAGCCCCCGGCGGCCGCCAAGCCCAAACCCGGCGAATTCGTGACCTGCGCCCATGTCGCGCCGATTTTCGCGCGCCAATGCGTGAAGTGCCACAATCAGAAAGGCCTGATGGGCCCGCCGCCGGAAGGCTATCAGCTCGATTCTTATGCCCATGTGCTCTCGCGTGACGATCGCGTCCGCGTGGTGCCGGGCTCGCCCGATGCGAGCGAACTCGTGCGGCGCATCCGGGGCCAAGCGCGCCCCCGCATGCCATTCGATGGCCCTCCCTTCCTCACTGAGGACGAAATACAATTGATCGAGCGCTGGATTGCCGAAGGCGCGCGTGATTCGACCGGCAAAAAGGCGCCGATACCGGTCGGCGCCCATGTTCGTCTCGAGGGCACCTTGACCGCTCATTGGCAGCTCGATGGTTATCCCCTGGTGGTCCAGCGTAACGCCCGCGTGCGAGATGCCAGCCCTGGGTCCTATGTTCGTGTGCGTGGCCGGATTGACGACCAAGGTCAGGTGATCGTCAATCGCATCGACGGCAAGGATTGAACCACAAAGGCATCGGCCCGCATGCTTGAGCTCTATATCGATGCCGATGCCTGTCCGGTGAAGGACGAGGCGCTTAAAGTGGCGCGTCGACACGGGCTCAAGGTTCACATGGTCAGCAATATGTATATGCGGGGCGATGGCGACCCGGCGATCAATCGCGTCGTGGTGCCTGAAGGGGCGGATGCCGCCGATGATTGGATCGTCGCGCGTATCGATGTCGGCGATATCGTGGTGACGCAAGACATTGCGCTTGCCTCACGCTGCCTCGAAAAGAGCGCCGAGGCGATCGGCCCGACCGGCAAACCCTTCACCGGTGACAATATCGGCATGGCGCTCGCTATGCGCGATCTCAGCGCGCATTTGCGCGAGACCGGCGCGATCAAGGGCAACAACCCAAGCCACACAAAGAAGGATCGCTCGCGTTTCCTCGAAGCGCTCGAGCAGACCGTCCAGAAAATCCGACGGAGTACCTAGAGCATTTTTCTCGCCGTTGGATCGATCTACCCCTCAATGTCATTCCGGGGCTTGACCCACGGCTGTCCGGTCAAGAACACAGAGCCGGAGCGTCCCCACAATCGTCATGCCCGGGCATCGACCCCCGATCGGGGTCGGGGGCAGGCTCCGGGCATCCAGCTTCTTTATGAAAACCGTGCTGTTGCGAACACTGGATTGCCGGGTCAAGCCCGGCAATGACGAAGGGGAAAAATAAACTCCGCGAATGCTGGCATCGCTCTACTTTTTGACCTTCGGCATCACCTCTTCGGCGAACCAGGTCATGGCATCGAGCGTCTCCGACAAATCGCGCCGCATGAAGCGGAACAACAGAGTCGAAACGCCGAGCTTCTTGAACGCGTCGATATCGGCGGCGAGCTCATCCGCACGGCCGGTGAACAGCTTGGGATCGCCGCTCGGCAGCGTCTCGCGCCGATCGCCTGGCGGCCAAACCACCCATGACGTGATCGCGATGTCATTGGGGTTGCGCCCGGCTTCCTCGGCATAGCGGCGTACCTTGTCGATGCCGCCCTTGAAGCGCTCGAGCGTATCGAGCGGGTGGCGCGGGTTGCTGCAAATCGGATACCAACCATCGCCATATTTCGCGGTGCGCCGCATGGCGGGCTCGGTCTCGCCGCCGACCCAGATTGGGATGCCACCCTTCTGCACCGGCCGGGGTGAAAAGACGATCCCCTCGACATTGCAATACTGGCCCTTGTAGCGCGGCTCAGGGTTGGTCCAGAGCTCACGATAGATCGCGACATATTCGTCCGTCACTCTGCCGCGTTCGGCAAAGGGCGGCGCGCCGACCGGTGGAAATTCCTGTTCCATCCAGCCCGTGCCAATGCCGCAAATGACGCGCCCGTTCGACAAGAGATCGGCGGTCGACAGCAATTTGGCGGTCAGTACCGGATGGCGATAGGGCACCACGAGCACGGAGAGCAAGAGCTTCGCCTTGTGCGTCACACCGGCGAGATAGCTGAGCATGGCGAGCGGCTCGAGCACATCGCCACCCTCATTCTGCCCGGCGACATATTTTCCGTCGGTCGTATACGGGTAGCGCGAATGAATGTCGGCTGTCGGGAAGATGATGTGGTCGGGAATTCCAAATACCGTGAAGCCAAGCGCTTCACCGCGCGAGGCGATGTGCACCAGATTTTCAGGCCTCGCCAGCGGCCCGCCATTCGGCAGATTGAATCCGAATTCCATCGCATCCCCTCCCTTAGTGTTTGACCTTTGGCATGACCTCGGTCGCGAACCAGGCCATCGCATCGAGCGATTTTTGCAAATCGCCGCGATAGAAATTGAACAGCAGGGACGTGACGCCGATTTTGCGGAAATCCTCGATATCGGCCGCGATGTCGTCGGCGCCGCCGGTGAACAACATGGGCGCGCCATCGCTGGCTTTCGCGCGCTCGCCAGCGCCATGCCAAACCGCCCAATAGGTCATGCCCACTTTCGCGGGGTCGCGTTTCGCTTCTTCGGCAAAGCGGCGCACGGTGCTGACCCCCGCCTTGAAGCGCGCGAGCGTATCCAGCGGATGACGCGGGTTGCAGCCGATCGGATACCAAGCATCGCCGATCCGCCCGGCACGCCGCAGCGCGGGCTCGCTTTCGCCGCCAACCCAAATCGGAATGCCGCCCTTTTGCACCGGTCGCGGCGCAAAGAGGATGTTCTCGACCGTGATGTATTTGCCCTTGAAGCTGGGCTTCTGATTGGCCCACATCTCGCGATAGGCGGCGATGTATTCGTCGGTCACCTTGCCGCGCTCGGCAAAAGGCGGCGCGCCCACGGGCGGGAATTCCTCCGCCATCCAACCGGCGCCAATGCCGGCGATCACGCGGCCGTTCGATAACACGTCGATGGTCGAAAGCAGCTTGGCCGCGAGCACCGGGTGCCGATAGGGCACCACCAGCACCGAGGTTAAGAGCCGTGCCTTTTTGGTCGCGCGCGCCAGATAGGCGAGCAGCGCCAAAGGCTCAAGCACTTCGCCGCCCTCGTTCTGCGCGTTGCTATAGGTGCCATCGGGCGAATAGGGGTAGCGTGAATTGATATCGCTCGGAAAAATGATGTGGTCCGAGACCGCGAGGATCGAGAAGCCCAATTCCTCGCCCCGAATCGCCAAGCGCGCAATCGCATCGGGCGTCGCCAGCGGCCCGCCATTCGGCAGGCCAAATCCGAATTCCATGTGCATCCCTCCCGCCGTGCCTGGCGGCCGCCATCAGCGGCGCCCACCGGCACATGTCAGCCCCTGGGATAACGGGGTCGAGCGTCGCGATCAAGCACCGCGAAGCGGGGATCGTGGATCAGTTTGACCTCATCCTGAGGAGCCCTATCGCCTCGCTCCTTCGAGTCGGCCGCTTTGCGGCCTCCTCAGGATGAGGCGATAGGGCGTCTCGAAGGACGGCCGGTCAAACTGACCCATGAACGATAAGGAAGTTTGGCGAAAAACGCCGCGTCAATCGCCTTGGGAGCTGAGTGACCACGAGCCATCGGCATTGCGGCAGGCCGTGCCATAGGCGTCTTCCTGTCGCCCGCCGATCGTCACGGTTTTTTGGTATTCCCGGCAAAGCCGCCCAGAGGCATTGCGGCCTTCATAGACTGGCGTGACCGAGCCATAGGCTCCGCCATCCCGCCAGATCACCGGTTCGCCGACCGGCACATAGGTCGCGCGGGTCTCGGCCGCATGATAGGACGATTGCTGCGACGCGCTGAGGACGCCAATGGTGAATAGGGTCAGGCCCGCGATCGCCAACAGAGCAAACGCGTCATCATCATCATTGCCGCGGCCATGGCGGCCTCGATCATCGCGGTCCCAGCGTTTTGCCGACCGCCGTTCGGTATGACGGCCGCCATGACGGTCATCATTGGCGCCATGGCCGCGCCAACCCTGATTGCTATGGCGGCCGTTATTCCAATCGTCATTGCCCTGCCAGGCAGGCCGACGCCCGGAATCCGCGTGGGCGCTCCCGATCGAAAGCGCCAAGACGGAAACAGCAGCCAAGGTTGCGATGATGGGGCGGGCGCGCATGGGGAACTCCGATGTTAGAGAAAAGGCACCTATGCCCATTCAACGTCGGAACCAATGAACCCCGTCGCGACTTTTCTGTGCCATCGCAAAAAAATAGCGGCCACAATCTGGCCATAATATGGCCGTGGCGGCGCTTTACGGACCGATTAACGCCGCAGCTCTTTCGCTCGTCGGGTGGGGGGGCTTCGCACCGGATGCCCGCAAATTGGACAGCTTGCCGAGCACGTCAAACCAGAACGGCGCGCCAAGCGATACCGCGACGATGGTGATCAGCCAACCAAAAACGCGGGCGAGCCAGCCAACCGCATCGCTCGGCCAAGGCACGTTCGACCAGCCGATCGGCAGCGCCCACAAAGCCTCGGTTTGCTTGGCGACTTCGAGATAAATCTCGCAGTCTTCGATGGGCTGCGCTTCATCCGTGGTTGGCTGCGTTTCTTCAGTCATGCGGCAGGCCTCGATCGCCTGCGCCGTCGAATCGGCGATCGCGGCGCGCATTGTCGGCTCCTGCCAGAGCGTCCGCGCGACATGATAGGAATCGGCGTTGACGCCAATGGTCGCCGCGGTCGCGATCACCAGCAAAATCAGTTGGACGCGCCGTTTGTACCAGCCCGAGACGCGCTCCATCGATGAGTCATACCAAGTCTCCAGCCCTTCGCGGAATTTGCCGATCTCATTGTCCGAGGCATCGATTTGAGCCAGCAGGGGAGCGCGCAAATATTCCGGCAGCTTGGCCAATGACCCGCGCACCGCTTCAAGCGTGGCCGGCTGGCCGCCGGCCGTTGCCGGCAACAGCGTATCGATAAAGGCCAGCGCGAAGGTCCGCGACGGCAAATAAGACGGCATCAGGCGATCACGCCGGTAGCGAGAGGCAGAGAGTAGTTTGTTCTTTTTCTTCAAGGGCGCGATCAGCGGATGGCTGAGCAGCGCGTTGAGCTTCGCGGGGTCTTGGATCTGCTCGCGCAAGCCTTTTTCAAGTGTTTGAGCGCGGAGCGAGAGCGCCCACGCGATCCACTCATTGACCGTGCTGCAAACGATGCTCAGCAAAAAGAAGAGCAGCGCGACGCCGATCGCGACTTCGACAATGGCCATGCCCGACAACCTCCCGGCAAGATCGACAGGGACGGAATAGTGATTCTGGCAAGACTATCATCGAGCCGGACGCTCGGCTTGAAAAAATCCCTTGGCGGCCTCGAGGCTTGTCGAGCCTACCAGGGCAAAGTCGGCGCGATGGCGGCCGTGCGCATGACAAACTCGGGTGTGCCATTGGTGCGCGCGAGGGCCCGCTCAACCTCGTTCGGCGGGGTGGGCGATAGCGGTGCGCCAAGAAATCGCGCATGCTCGACGATCAATTTTCCAACGCGTAGGCGTGCCGCTTCATAACTGGCAAGAGCGGCCGACAAATCCTGCGGGTGGGCGATCAACGCATCGGCGAGCGCCATGGCATCGCCACCCGCTTTGGTGACCCCCATGCCGACATGCGGGCGCGCCACGAACGCCGCATCGCCCAACAGCGCAACCCGCCCGAAGGCCATGCGATCGGCGCTGAATTCCATGATCGGCTGGAGAAAAGGTTGCGGCGCGAGGCGCGTCACCTCGATGAATTGCGGCGCGAGCAAGCGCGTTGCATCGGCGCGCATTTCGGCGATAACAGCGCGGCTGACCAGATGGGGCGGAATACCATCGGCGTGATAGTGCCCTTGTTCGTCGGTCAGGAGGCGGCGCAACGCCGTATCCTCCTCGGCGGGCCGATACCAAACGAAATTGAGTCGGCGCTCGCCGATCGTCAGGCTGTCATTCGTGCCCGCGACCGGATAGGCCAGCGCCTGTTCGCCGGGGTTCAGACAAAAGGCCAGATAGTCGAAGATCGTTTCGCGCGTGTGGCCTGAAAGCTGCGCCTCATCGACCAAGGCGCGCCACGCCGCATAGCCCGCATAGCGCGGCATCAAATAGGGCGCCAGGACGGCCCGCGTGGTCGAGCGCCAGCCGTCCGCGCCGATCAAGAGCTCGGCCGAGTACTGTGTGCCGTCGGCGAACCCGGCGCGAACCTCCCGCGCGTCCTGATCGATCGATTTGAGTTCCTTGGCCCCCTCATAGCAGCCGGCGGGCAGCGCCTCGGTCAACAGGTTCTGCAAGCGGCCCCATGCGGTGAGTATTTGGGGAAAATCATGACGGCCGATCACCGCGCCGTCGCACCCGACCGTGATACGGCCCGGCACGTGCACGCCAACCTCAAACGCGCTGGTCACGCCCGAGCGGCGCAAGGCCTCGAATAATTCGGGGTGGGTCGCGATGCCGGCGCCGCGCCCGGCCAGCGTGCCCGGCGCGCGCTCGCACACGCGCACCTCACAGCCGATGCGATGCAAGATGTTGGCGGCAAATAGCCCACCAAGGGAGCCGCCGATAATGAGAACGCGCATCTAGTACCGCGAGACCGTCGTCATGCGGTCACTTTAGTGATTGCGCGCGATGGCCGTCAATTTGGCCGCGTCCAAGGCTTTGGCGAAGACGCCGGACGAGCGGGTTGAAGGGCCGGGGCGGCGCCTTCCAGCCCATCGCTTGTGTGGCGCCGACGCCGGGCGAACAAGCCCTGCATCCACTCCAAATAGAGATAGACGACCGGCGTGATATAGAGCGTCAAGACTTGCGACACGATCAGGCCGCCAACCACCACGAGGCCGAGCGGCTGGCGCAATTCCGCACCCGCCCCGGTGCCGAGCGCCAGCGGCAGAACACCCGCGATCGCCGCCACGGTCGTCATCATGATTGGCCGAAAGCGGACCAGACAGGCCTCGTAAATCGCTTGTTCGGCGCCCACGCCATCGCTCTTCCGTCGCTCGATCGCGAAGTCGATCATCATGATGGCATTCTTCTTCACGATGCCGATCAACATCGTGATGCCGATGATCGCGATGACGCTAAGGTCGCCCTTGAACAAGAGTAGCGTTAAAAGCGCGCCGAGCGCGGCTGATGGAATGCCCGCCAGAATCGTGATCGGGTGAATGAAACTCTCATAAAGGATGCCGAGCACCACATAGATCACAAAGAACGCCGCGATGAGGAGCAGGCCCTGATTGTCGAGCGAATCCTTGAACGCCTGCGCGGTGCCTTGGAAGCCGGTTGATATGGTCGCGGGCAGCGCAAGTTCGCGCTCGATCGCCTGAATACGCTCAACGGCTTGGCCGAGCGCCACGCCCTTCGTCAAATTGAACGAGATCGTCACCGCCGGCAATTGACCCTGATGGTTGACGCTGAGCGGGCCGACCAGGCGCCTGATCGTCGCAACCGCATCGAGCGGCACGAGCGCGCCATCGCCCGCACGCACATAGAGGCTCGAAATTCCCGACACATCGCGTTGGAATTTGGGATCAAGCTCGAGAATGACGTCATAGTCATTGGTCGGCGTATAAATGGTCGCGATTTGGCGCGAGCCGAACGCGGAGAACAATGTGGAGCGAACCGCCTCGGCGGTCACGCCAAGGGTCGAAGCGCGCTCCCGGTCGATCTCGACCATCGCCTGCGGGTTTGCGATCTCAAGATCCGTCGTCACATCGGCCAGCTCGGGCAGCGCCTTCATGCGAGCCTCGAGCTGGGGTGCATAAAGCTGCACCTCCTCGAGGTCGATGCCTTGCACGGTATATTGATAGAGGTTCTTGGACAGGCGCCCGCCTAGCCGAATATTCTGCACCGGTTGGAAGAAGCTATTGAGACCGGGAATGCCAGCGAGCCTTGGCTTCAGCCGATCGACTACTTGCGTCATCGACACGTCGCGTTGATCGAGCGGCTTGAGCGAAACGAACAGCCGGCCGCTATTGACCGAACTGCTCGCCCCGCCAACGCCGACGCTCGAAATCACGGTTGCGATGTCGGGATCGGCTTGCACGATACGCGCGACCTCGCTCTGCATCTCGGCCATGGCATCGAACGCCGTGTCGGGCGCGGCCTCGGTCGAAATGAACAAGAGGCCCGTGTCCTCGGTCGGGAAAAAACCCTTGGGCACGACCGAGAATAAATAGACCGTGCCCACAATGGTCAGCACCGTCACGCCCAACATGATGCGACGGTGCTTCAAGACCGTGCGCAGCGTCACATCATAAAAGCCGCGCATGGCCTCGAAGCCCGCTTCGAGCACCCGCGCGATCGGGCCAGGGCGGGTATCGGCCGGTTGGTGCCGCAGGAACCGGCTGCACAGCACCGGCGTCAGCGTCAAAGAAACAAGGCCGGAAACTAAAATGGTCAGGCTGAGCGTGACCGCGAATTCACGAAAGATGCGGCCGATAATCCCGCCCATGAACAACACGGGAATGAACACCGCAACCAGCGATAGCGTGATCGAAATGATCGTAAAAGAGATTTGACGCGAGCCCTTGAGCGCGGCCTCTAGCGGCCTCATACCCTTTTCGATATGCCGCACGATATTCTCGACCATGACGATCGCATCATCAATGATGAAGCCGACCGAAACCGTCAGCGCCATCAAGGTCAGATTATTGATGCTATAGCCGAGCAAATACATGCCGGCGAAGGTGCCGATGATCGAAATCGGCAATGCCACGGCCGGGATGATGGTCGCGGTCAGATTGCGGAGAAACAGGAAGATCACCGCGATCACGATGCCAACCGTGATCAGCAACGTGAATTGCACTTCATCGACCGAATCGCGGATCGATTGCGAGCGGTCATTCTGAACCGAAAGCTGGACCGAAGGCGGCAATTGATTGCGGAAGCTCGGGAGCAGCGCCTTGACGCTGTCGACCACCTCGACCGTGTTGGCGTCGGGTTGGCGCTGTACGCCAAGCACGATCGAGCGCGTGCCGTTGAACCAGCTCGCCGTCTTGTCGTTCTCGACGCCGTCAATGACGCGCGCAACCTCGCCGAGCCTGACCGGGTTGCCATTGCGATAGGCCACGATCAGCTCGCGATAGTCGCGGGCATAACGGGGCTGGGCGCTGGCTTCGAGCGTCACGCTTTTGCCAGCGCCGCTCAAACTGCCGACCGGCGTGTTCGAGGCCGCGGCCGCGACCGATTGCTCGATCTCGCCCAGGCTCAAGCCAAGCGCCGCCAGCGCATTCGGGTCGGCCTGCACGCGCACCGCGGCCTTTTGAGGCCCGAATACCTGAACTTGCGCGACACCAGGTAACGTGGAAAGCCGCTGGGCAACCAACGTCTCGGCATATTCATCGACGGCTGAAAGCGGCAGCGTCGCCGATGCCATGGCCAAGATCACCACCGGCTGATCGGCGGGATTGACCTTTCTGTAGGTTGGCGGCGTCGGCATTTCGGCCGGTAGCCGCCGCGCCGCGACTGAAAGCGCCGACTGCACGTCGAGTGCCGCGCCATCGATATCGCGATCGAGATTGAATTGCAGCGTGATCTGCGTCAGGCCTTGCGTGCTGTTCGAGGTAATCGAGGTAACGCCCGCGATGGTCGAGAATTGGCGTTCCAGCGGCGTCGCAACCGAGGCCGCCATCGTGTTCGGGCTGGCGCCGGGCAGGTTTGCGCTCACCTGAATGGTCGGAAAATCGACGTTCGGCAGCGCCGCGACGGGCAGCAGCCTGTACCCAAAGAGTCCGACCATCATGATGGTCGCCATGATCAACACCGTCATGACCGGCCGGCGGATACAAAGTTCGGGCAGGCTCATGACGCGTTGCTTGGCTTGCCGGCTGCTCCGGCCGGGCGCTTAATTTCAACCGCGGTGCCGGCTTGGAGCCGCAATTGCCCGCGCGTCACCACTTGCTCGCCGGCGCGCAAATCGCCGTCGACCACCGCCTCGCCGGCAATCGTGCGCTTCACGACGACGCGTCGAACATCGACCGCCGATTCCGCGTTCACGACAAACACGAAATTCCCTTCCTGATCGGTCTGTACCGCGTTTGCGGGCACCACGATCGCCTCGGGCTCGGTGCGCAGCGTCAGAACCACCGTGACGAATTGCGCCGGCCAAAGCCTGATCTCGGCATTCTCGAACAAGGCGCGCACCGGCAGCATATTGGTCGTGGCGTCGATCGCGTTCTCGATAAAGGCGACCCGGCCTTGGTGCGGCGCCTCGGTGCTGCCTGGAACAGTGGCGAGCACCGTCAATGGGCCGGCCGCGAGCGCATCTTGCAATTCGGTCATATAACGCTGCGGCACCGAGAACGACACATAGAGCGGGCTTAACTGATTGATGGTCACCAGCGGAGCCGCGCCATTGGCATCGATCGAGCTGCCGGGCGTCCCATTGACCGTACCGATGCGTCCGCCGATCGGCGCTTCAATGACGGTGTAAGAGAGTTGAATCTTGGCGCGCTCGATCGACGCTTCGCTCTCTCTCATTTGCGCCTGAAGCCCATCGACGATGGCTTGTTGCTGATCGCGCTGTTGGCCTGACGACACATTCTTTTCGACCAGCGT
Organism: Alphaproteobacteria bacterium; assembly: GCA_009691045.1. Lineage (GTDB taxonomy): Bacteria > Pseudomonadota > Alphaproteobacteria > UBA828 > UBA828 > SHWC01. The sequence goes on from SHWC01000040.1 coordinate 10,687, forward strand.
GTTGACGCGTTTGAGATCGCGTCGGGCGTCTTCAAGCGCGATGCGGCTGCGGGCGAGCGTGGCCCCCGCCAGATGGAGCTGTGATCTAGCTTCGCGGTCATCCAGGCTGAATAAGGGGTCGCCCGCTTTCACATCCTGCCCATCGCGCACCGCGACCGACGCGATGACCCCGCTAATGCGCGAGCGGACGCCGACACTCTTGATCGTTTGAACGCGACCGATGGTCGAAATCTCGACCGCCATCGGCTTGACCGCCACGTCGGCGACCACCACCGGTTGGCGCATGGGCGCGACATCGCTCGCCAATTGGGCCGAGCCCGATTGCCGATCGAACGGGCCAAACGCGTAAAGCCCCCCGCCGACCGCCACGAGCAATAGGGTCAAGACCAACCGGCGCGGCAAACTGAGTCGCGGTCGATCGGGCCTAGGGCGTTGGTCAGGGGGCATGATCGCTCTGCATTGCTTGGAACCCATGGCCCAGACGATAGGCCAGGACCTGGGAGGCCGGCCCCTTCCATGAACTGGGGTCGAGGCACCGACCCGGCAATATATATTAATTGAACGCTTGAGTGCGCCGGTTCCGTCGGAATCAAGGCAAGGCCGCGCAATCTCGGTCTTTGGCGTCAGAATACCAGCAGTCCATCTCGCCTGGTTGCATCCACCCGGCTAGACTGGCCCCCCCTTCGGCGCCCGCCAACGACAATCAGGGAGATGGCCCATGGAAATGGAGATGCGGACTTACCCCAATGCCTGGGTCAAGAACTCGATCATGTACAAGCACGGCGTCGGCGGCGGCTCGTCGGGCGTCACGCACGAATTGAGCGAGGCCAAGCAGGGCGGCTTCCATTACACGATCGGCCCCTACTCAAAACCGACGCTCTATATCAAACCGGGCGACCGCGTCGTGGTCGAGACCGCTGACGCCTTCGAAGGACGCCTCAAAAGCGAATCCGATAAGCCCTCGCTACTGCTACGCGTGCCGTTCCTCAATCCGCAATGCGGGCCGATCATGGTCGAGGGCGCGGAGAAGGGCGATGTGCTCGCGGTTCATATCGAGGCCATGGCGCCGCGGGGCGATCAACCGCGCGGCACCTGCTGCATGATTCCCGAATTCGGCGCCCTGACCGGCACCTATTACACCGCGACGCTCAACCAGCCTCTGCCCGAGATGGTCAAAAAAATCCGCATCGACGACAAGCATGTTTATTGGAGCGATCGCATCACGCTGCCCTATAAGCCGCATATCGGCACGCTCTCCTGCTCGCCCGAAATCGATTCGATCAATTCGCTGACGCCCGACAATCACGGCGGCAATATGGACCTGCCCGATATGGGGCCAGGCACCATCACCTATTTGCCGGTGCGCTCGCCCGGTGGGCGCCTCTTTATCGGCGATGCCCATGCCTGCCAGGGCGATGGCGAGGTTTGCGGCACGGCGGTGGAGTACGCCACCACGACCACCATCACGGTCGATCTGATCAAGGGCTGGACCATCGAATGGCCGCGCCTTGAGGCCGATGATTTTATCATGGCGATCGGCTCGACCCGCCCGCTTGAAGACGCCACGCGGATCGCCTATCGCGAGCTGATTCGCTGGATGGTCAAGGATTACGGCTATGACCAGTGGGACGCCTATATGATGCTGAGTCAGTGCGGCAAGGTCCGGCTCGGTAATTTCGTCGACCCCAAATACACGGTCGGCGCGGCGGTCTCGAAGAAATATTTGTAATCTCAATAGGCCGGGCTGCCATGGCTAAGCCGCTGGAAAGCGCCGTCGGCCCTGCTAAAGTGGGCCATCCAATCTGGGAGAGGAAATAACAATGAAAAGCATTTTGGCGATCGCGGATGGCGGTCCGGCGCTCGAAGCGACGATTGTCGCGGGCGGCTATTTGAGCGGCTTGGTCAAGGGCCAGCTCGACGTGTTGCATGTGCGCGATAGCCTATCCCTGGTCGGCAATCTTGCCGCCGCCGCGATGGCCGAGGGCGCCGCTGCGTTGATCATCGAAGATAGCCAAGCGGCTGTCGCCGAACGCTCCGGCCGCGCGCGCCAAGTTTATGACCGTCTGGCGACCACCTTGCCCCAGGCGCGCTTCATCGACCGCGATGGCAATGAGGCCGATCTTGTGGTGGCGCAGGGGCGCGTGTCGGATCTCGTGGTGGTCGGCCGGCCGGGCGTCGATGAGCGCAAGCCCGAGCCCGCTTATGTCAGCGCGACGATCTATGAATCCTCACGCCCCGTCATGATCGTGCCGCCCGAATGGCGGCCGGGCAGTTTCGAGCGTGCGCTGGTCGCATGGAACGGCAGTGCGCAGGCCGCGCGCGCTATTGGCTATGCCATTCCGATTTTGCAAAAGATCCCCAACGTCACGGTCTTGAGTGTCGGCGCGGGCCGATGAGCGCGCGCCGACCGACCCGGTGATCCGCTATCTCGATCGTCATGGCATCAAAGCTATGCCGGCCGCGTTCGATGCCGGCTCGGGCTCGGCGCGGGCGCGCGGGCGGGCGCTTCTGCAACACGTCGCCTCGGTCGGCGCCAATCTGATGGTCATGGGTGCCTATGGCGAAGGCAGCGTGTTGAGCTTCCTCGGTCTTGGCGGCGCGACGGGCAAAATCATCACCACCTGCAAGGTGCTCGTCTTCATGGCACGCTGAGGAAGGCCGCCGAGCCGATGGCCCTAAGGCACGCGCGCCGCCTCCTTTTGGGGTTGGCGCTCGTTATCGTCGCGGCGCTCGCGACTCACGCCAACGCCATGGATGCGCTGAAGGGGCCGGTGGTGCTGACCATCATCGGCGCGATCGGCGAAACCAACCGGCCGGCCTTTGACGAATTCGAGGACGGCGTTTTCAAATTCCACGAGCGCCGTTTCGACAAGGCGGCCGTGTTTGATCTCGCCATGCTCGAAGCCCTTGGCATGCACGATGTGACGATTAAATACGCCGAATGGCCCAAGCCGTTTCGCTTCGAGGGGCCTTGGCTGAAGGACGTGCTCAAGGCGGTAGGTGCCAAACCCCAAACAATCTCGGTCTTGGCGCTCGATGGCTTCGCCAGCGAACTCAAGGCCGCCGATCTCGACGCCTATGACTGGATTCTCGCGCTCAAGCGCGATGGGCGCTATCTCGATCTCGGCCAGCGCGGCCCGCTCTGGCTTGTTTATGCGCGGCGTGACGGCAAGGCCTATACCGCCGAAGACGAGCAGCGTTGGCCCTGGGCCGCGTTTCTGATCGAGGTGAAATAAGGCCGATTACGCCGCTGCATCCGTTGCGCCGTCGCCTTCAATATTGCCCGGCAACCAGCGTAAGGCCTCGGCGAGACTAATACCCTTGCGCTTGGCGTAATCGGTAAGCTGGTCGAGGCCGATCTTGCCGACACCGAAATAACGCGCCTCGGGATGGCTGAAATAATAGCCGCACACACTTGAAGGCGGCCACATCGCGAAACTTTCGGTCAGGCGAACACCGATGATGCGCTCGGCGTCGAGTATGTCGAACAAGCTGCGCTTCTCGCTGTGATCGGGGCAGGCCGGATAGCCGGGCGCCGGGCGAATGCCGCGATAGGCCTCGGCGATCAGGGCTGCATTGTCGAGCGCTTCATCGGGCGCATAACCCCAATAATCGCGCCGCACGCGCGCGTGTAACGCCTCGGCCAACGCCTCGGCGCAGCGATCCGCCAGCGCCTTGACCATGATCGCGTTGTAATCGTCATGAGCCGCGGCAAAATCGGCCGCGATCGTTTCGGCCTCCGCCCCGGCAGTAACCACGAACGCACCGAGATAATCCGCGACACCTAAATCATGCGGCCCAATGAAATCGGCAAGCGCCAGATTGGGCCGGCGCTCGTCGCGCCGCATTTGCTGGCGCAAGCCGTGCACGGTGGCAAGCGGCGCATCGCGTGCGTCGCTCGTATGCAGCACGATATCGTCGCCGCTTGAATTGGCCGACCAAAAGCCAAGCGTCGCGCGCGCCTTGAACCAGCGTTCGTCGATGATGCGCGCAAGCATGGCCTGGGCATCGCGAAACAAATCGCGCGCGCTCGGGCCAACCACGGGATCATCAAGCAACGCAGGAAACGCGCCCGCCAGTTCCCAGGTGCGAAAAAACGGCGTCCAATCGATCAACGCGGCGATCTCGTGCAGCGGAAAAGCCTCGATCACGCGCGTGCCGAGAAAGGTGGGCGCGGGCGGGTGCGCCTTCGCCCAATCCAGCCGCAACCGATTGGCCCGCGCGGCCTCGATGCTGGCGCGATCGTCGCCTCTACGCTCGCGCGCATGCTTCACCCGAAGGATTTCATAGTCCGCCCGGATCGTCGTGGCAAAAGCCTCGCGTTGATCGAGCGCGATCAACTGCCCCACCACGCCAACCGCCTTCGACGCATCGGGCACGTGGATCGTCGGGCCGCTATAGCCGGGCTCGATCTTGAGCGCGGTGTGAACCCGGCTCGTGGTCGCGCCGCCGATCAAGAGCGGCAGCGAAAGTTTGCGCCGCTCCATCTCGCGCGCGACCGCACCCATTTCATCGAGGCTCGGCGTGATCAGGCCAGAGAGCCCGATGATATCGACCTCCCGCTCCCGCGCGACATCCATGATCTTGTTCATCGGCACCATGACGCCGAGGTCGATCACTTCATAATCATTACATTGCAGCACGATGCCGACGATGTTCTTGCCGATGTCATGCACATCGCCCTTCACGGTCGCGAGCAAAATGCGGCCCTTGGTGGTGCGCTCGCCCGCCGCCTCGCGCTCGCTCTCCATGAAGGGGATGAGATGGGCAACCGCCTTCTTCATCACGCGCGCGCTCTTGACCACCTGCGGCAAAAACATTTTCCCCGCGCCGAACAGATCACCGACCACGCTCATGCCCTGCATCAAGGGCCCCTCGATCACCTGCAGCGCGCGGGTAACCGTTTGGCGCACCTCTTCGGTGTCCTCGACGATGTGACTATCGATGCCATGCACCAAGGCATGGACCAACCGGCTGGCCGCATCGCCCGCGCGCCAGGCTTGAACCGCCGGAACATCCGTCTCAGTCACCGCGCGATAGCGCCCGGCGACCTCGATCAGACGCTCGGTGGCATCGCTCCGGCGGTTGAGAATGACGTCCTCGACCCGCTCGCGTACATCGGGTGGAATATCCTCATAGATCGCGAGCTGCGTCGGGTTGACGATCGCCATGTCAAGCCCGGCCTCGATCGCGTGATAGAGGAAGACCGCGTGCATGGCCTCCCGAAACCCGTTCGTGCCACGAAAGGCGAACGATACATTGGAAATCCCGCCCGAGACATGAACCTCGGGCATTTCCTGCTTGATGAGGCGCGTCGCCTCGATAAAGGCGCGGCCATAATCATCGTGCTCGGCGATGCCGGTGGCGACCGCGAAGACATTGGGGTCGATGATGATGTCGCTCGCCGGAAAGCCGATCTTGCTCGTGAGGAGCGCCACGGCCCGGCGCGCGATGGCGACCTTGTGCTCGATCGACCCGGCCTGGCCGTTCTCGTCGAACGCCATCACCACCGTGGCCGCGCCATAGCGGCGCACCAGGCGCGCATGATCGAGGAACGCCGCCTCGCCTTCTTTCAGACTAATCGAATTAACGATGCCTTTGCCTTGGAGGCATTTGAGACCAGCCTCGATGATCGACCATTTGGAGGAATCGAGCATCACCGGTACGCGGCTGATATCGGGCTCGGCCGCGATCAAATTGACGAAGCGCGTCATGGCGGCTTCGCCCTCGATCATCGCGTCATCCATGTTGATGTCGATGATATTGGCGCCGTTCTCGACCTGCTCGCGCGCGATCGTAAGCGCGGCGTCGAACTCGCCAGCCGCGATCAATTTCTTGAAGCGCGCTGACCCCGCGACATTGGTGCGCTCGCCGATCAAAATGAAATTGGACGGTAGGCTCATGGCCTGACCTCAAGCGGCTCGAGACCGGAGAGCCAAAGCCGTGGTTCGTGCGGCGCCGCGCGGCGCGGTGCCACGCCCTCGACCGCGTCCGCAATCGCGCGAATGTGCGCCGGCGTCGTGCCGCAACAGCCGCCGACCAGATTAAGGAGGCCCGCGCGCGCCCACTCGCCGAGGTGGGCGGCGGTTTCTTCTGGAGTCTCGCGGTATTCGCCGAGCGCGTCCGGCAGGCCGGCATTGGGATAGGCGGAAATCAAACAATCGGCGATGCCGGAAAGCGCCGCGACATAGGGGCGGAGCTGGTCAGCGCCGAGCGAGCAATTGAGCCCGACCGCGAAGGGCGCGGCGTGGGCGACGGAGATATAAAATGCCTCGGGCGTCTGCCCACTCAGCGTGCGGCCGGATCGATCGCTAATCGTGGCCGACACGATGATCGGTAAACGAAGCGCCATGTCATCGAACAATTCTTCAAGCGCGAAGAGGGCGGCCTTGGCGTTCAGCGTGTCGAACACGGTTTCGATGATGATCAGATCGCTGCCACCCTCGATCAGGCCGCTCGCCACTTCGCGATAAGAGAGGCGAAGATCGTCGAACGTCACCGCGCGAAAGCCCGGGCTCGACACGTCGGGCGAGATCGAACAGGTCTTGTTGGTCGGCCCGAGCGCACCGGCGACGAAGCGTGGGCGCGCCGCCGTTGTCAGGGCATCGGCGGCCACGCGCGCGAGGCGCGCGGCCTCATGCGCCATGTCGGCAACACTGGCCTCGAGTTTGTAATCCGCTTGCGAGATGGACGATGTGTTGAAGCTATTGGCGGTCACGATATCGGCGCCGGCCGCCAGAAAATCACGATGAATGGTTTCGATCAGCGCCGGTTGGGTCAAAACCAGCAGATCATTATCGCCCTTGAGGTCGCAGGCATGGTTCGCGAAACGCTCACCGCGAAAGCCAGCCTCATCCAGATTATGCGCCTGGATCATGGTGCCCATGGCGCCGTCGAGCACCAGGATGCGCTCGGTCGCTTTCGCCTTGAGGGCCGCGATGCGATCGCCTCGTTCGCTCATTCAGGAACCATCCATCGGTAATGTCGCGGACGCCGCTACCTTGAGTCCCAGCGTGTGGCAAATCGCCCGCGTCAGCTCGGGGCGATTGAGCGTGTAAAAATGAAAGCTGCGCACACCGGCGTCGCGCAACGCATTGCACTGCTCGATCGCGACCGACGCGGCGATCAGCTGACGGGTCTCCGTGTCGTTGTCGAGTCCTTCGAAGCGTTGCGCGAACCGGTGTGGAACCGCGACACCGCAACGCTCGGCGAAGCCGACGAAACGGGCGTAATTCGTGATTGGCAAAATGCCCGGCACGATCTCGGCCGTGATGCCGGCCGCGCGGACACGCTCGACGAAACGAAGATAGACGGCGGGATCGCAGAAGAACTGCGTGATCGCGCGCGCGGCGCCGGCATCGAACTTGCGTTTCAAGTGATCGAGATCGGCGGCTTGATTTTTCGCTTCGCGGTGCGTCTCAGGGTAGGCCGCGACCGTAATCTCGAAATCGGCAACACGCCCGAGGCCGGCGACCAGGTCGGCCGCGTTGGCATAGCCGTCGGGCTGTGCGACAGGGGTGGCCGCGCCGGCGGGTGGGTCGCCGCGCAGCGCCACGATGTGGCGGACGCCGATCTCGTAATAGCGGCGCGCGATATTATCGATCTCCTCGCGGCGTGCGCCGATGCAGGTAAGGTGCGCGGCGGGCGTCAGTGTGGTATCGCGCAGAATGCGGCCGACCAGTGCGTGGGTCAGGCTGCGGGTCGATCCGCCGGCGCCGTAAGTGACCGAAACGAAGCGCGGCCTGATCGGCGCCAGCCGCTCGATCGCCGACCAGAGCTGCGCCGCCGCCGCCTCGTCCTTGGGCGGGAAGAACTCGAAGGACGCCTCGACCTCGTGGCTCGTCATGCGGCCTTCCGCCGCTTGGCCGGCTGGTCGGACGCGCACCACTTCGCCCGCCAGATCGAGACCGTCAGGGGGCGGCCGCGCAGAAGCTGCGATTTTTCGACCGCGAGGCCGGCGGCCTTGCACCACGCCGCAATCGCGTCGTCGGAAAAACCGAGCCAGCGATGGGCGTGATCGGCGCGCAGCTCTTCGAGCGCATGCGGCGCGAAATCGACGATCAAGAGGTTGCCATTGGGCTGGAGCACGCGCGCCGCCTCGGCGATCGTCGCCTCCGGCCGCTCGGCATAATGCAGAACTTGATGCAGCACCGCGCCATCGAACGCGCCGTCGGGCCAGGGCAGCCGGTCCATATCGCCCTGGCGGACATGGCAATTGCGAAATCCGCCACGCTCCAATTTGTCGCGTGCCATGCGCAACATATCGCGGTTGATGTCGATACCGACGGCTTCCCCAACGCGCGGGCCGAATAATTGAAGAATGCGTCCCGTGCCCGTGCCGATATCCAACAGCCGGTGGAGGTTGAGATCGGCGGTCAGTTCCACCAAAGCGCGCTCGACCTTCGCTTCATCGATGTGAAGGGCTCGAACGCGATCCCAATTCCTGGCATTGGCGCTGAAATAGGCCGCCGCGGCGTCGCGCCGCTCCGCCTGGATCGCCCCCAGCCGGGCGAGATCGGCGGCGTGGTTGGTCGTGCCGTCCGCGTGGAGCTCGATCACGGTGCGCGCGACCCTGCCGCCTGGCCCCGAATCGCCAAGCCGGTGATAGGTCCATTGACCCTCGCGATGCCGCGCGAGCAGCCCAGCCTCGGTCATCAGCTTCAAGTGCCGCGAGAGACGCGGTTGGCTTTGCCCGAGAATGCGCACGAGATCGCTCACCGTGAGGTCGGCGCGCGCGCACAGCGCCAGAATGCGAAGCCGTGTGGGCTCCGCCGCCGCGCGCAATCCATCCAGAATCTGATCCGCCATCCCCGCCGGCCTCAATTGCCGATTGAGGGCTTATACATGAGAAAATAAGAATATAAAGATATTATTATATAACAAAAAGCCCGACGTTCCGCTCAGGGGGGCCGAGGGAGCGCGGGTCTGTCCCTAGGTTGGAGTCAGGGCGCGGGCAGCGGGAATGGTGGCCTACTCAGCCATCGCCTCGCGCGCGGCCAACAAGCCGCGGCAGATGGCGCCGTTGAACTCCATATTGAGGCGAACGGTGCGGAGCGCCTGGAGATGGGCGACCAACCGCTCCGGCACGAGCTGGGCGCCTTCGAGCGTCAGGAAGGCCGGATCATCGACGCCGAGCGGTGTCGTCGCGAGGCGCGTTCGCATATCGACATAACGCAGGCGGAGAGCGGGCCATTCGGGTGCTTGCAACACCAGGACGCCGAGTTCGCCGAGGTTGAGACCGACCACGGCATCGGGCGTCCAGCCGGCCTCAAGCAGCGCGCGCAACACGACCTCTTGGCGACGCTGGAATGCTTTACGCAGGAACTTCAGGCGCAAGCCCTCAAGCAAGTCGTCGGTGATCTCGGCGCCGAACACCTCTTTGAACGAGGCGCCGCGCGCGACACCCGCATTGATTGCCTCGGCATACATGTGCTCGAGCAAAAGCGGGCGCACCGCGTTCACCCAGGGCAAGGTGCTGACCGCGCTTCGCATGTCGTCTGCCATCAAATAGGCGAAATTGGCCGAACACCAATAGGTCGGCAGACGAAATGAAATCTCGACCTCACCCGCCGCATCGATCGCGATGTCTTTAATAAAGCCGAGCGCGGTGACCGACTCATCCAATTCCGGGTCGGTCACCCTTTCGAGCCGCGCCAAAACCTCTTGGCGCCTGATCTCTTGTTGATCCACGTGTTGATCCACGCGCGTCAATCCGCGGCCATTTTGTTCGCGGCGGCTTTGAGCTTCTTCTTCTGCTTTTCGATGTCGATGCCATAGAGCTTCGCGGCGTTGAGGCCGAGAATTTTCTTTTTCGCGGTCAAACTCAGATCAACCCCGCGCTCCTTTTTGATGTCTTCCGGCAGTTCGAACGCCATGAATTTCTCGACCAGCCATTTCGGCGTCCAGATCGCATAGTCGCTGCCGAACAGAATGCGGTCTTCACCCAGCCAGAACAGCAATTCCGCGATCATTTCGGCGAAATAGCGCGGCCGGCTGTGGATGAACGCCATGGCCACCGCAAGCCCGCCATAAACATTGGCCTCCTGCACCGCGATCCAGCAGAAATCCTCGAGGCGCGGCAGGCCGACATGCTCGACGATAAAATTGAGATTCGGAAAATCAGTCGCGGCGTGATCGACATCGGCGACATCGAAGGCATCGCGATCCAAGGGCGTGATCGTCGGGCCCTTATGCACATGGATGTTCTTGATGCCGAGTTTCTCGCACAACTCGAAGCAGCGATAGGCGTCGGCATCGCTCAGCTTCCAGCCGCGCGATGAGCCCTTCCACTCTGCGGTGTAGAGCTTCAGGCCTTGCACGCCATAGCGTTCCTTCAACTCGTGCAGATAATCGAGCGCCCGCTCGCCATCGCGCGGATCGAATGCACCGTTGAGAATGAATCGCTCGGGGTGCTTTTCCACAATCGCGGCGTTCTGCTCGGTGGTGTTGAACCCTTTTTTGTAGAAGTCGAGCAAATAGGTCGGCTGAATGATCGCCATGTCATCGGGGCCATCGACGAAGAGATCGCGATACATGGTCTTGGCGCCGTATTTTTCGAACTTGGCCTTGGGCCAGAGCTCTTCCTTCGGGCTGAGCGCGGAGTGGTAGCCGAAGAAGCAATCGATGAACTGCTTGCCATGAATGTTACGCTGGTTCTCGGGGCTCGCGTCCCAATTGTGGACATGGCCGTCGATGATAAAAATCTCTTCGCCCGATTTGGTCCGATACACGCGTTCCCCCTTTTGGCGGCTTGAGCGATCGCCCCTCTGGCGCCGTCTGCCGCACGTGGCCTGATCCTAGCCGAAGCAAATAGTTTGGTCATCGTTTCGGCGTCGCGTCGACAATTTCGTGGTGCTTTCATGTTGCGCCGCAACAAATTACGCGGCGTACTTTGCGAACAACGTGCCTCATTAAGTTTTTCGCTGGACCTCGTTGCTTGTCAGAGGTGGGTCCGTTTTGCGAGACAGTTTGGCGGCTTGGCTAAGGTGGATCGGTTGGGTGTTTACGCCGCCAGTTTCTCCGTCGTCTCCGTCGTAGGCTCGATTACATAGACCTCGTCGGGCGTCCTGCCG
>SHWC01000041.1 GCA_009691045.1 Alphaproteobacteria bacterium
GGGGTCCGCATCGACATAGGCCCGCCATGCAAATGGGACCGATTTTTAGACTCGACCCTGCTGGCTATTAAACACACACGCGCGAATGAATGGTTGGCGCAATAAAAGACGGCGGCACGTAAAACGAGCCGCTGTGGCCTTGCTTGACCGAGGTTTCGGTCGCCCCGGTTTGTCGCTGGGTTCGCAAGATGAATCCCCCTCGTCGTCGGATCCACCTTAGCCCCCTGTCTCAGAAACCGGGACCACCTCTGACCAAGGCATCAAGACGGGCTTCGACGGTCTTGTTATGGCCAACAACGATGGCGATGTGCTGTTCCGCGACATCGAGGTGCGCGGGGTTCGTTAAAGAATATTTGCTCAACCGGCCAAAAGGGGCGGCCTGATCTCCAGCGCGGGGAGATGAGGCCGCCCCACTTTATTTAGTCTTTGCGTCCTTTCAGCACGCCCGATTCTTCGATGGTTCGCGCGCACGCCTCCTCGCCATGAGGCGCCATCAGATGCACGCCGGCAACACCTTGAACCTCATGCAGCTCTTGAATGAGCTCGACACAGATGGTGCGGCCCTCTTTCGCCTGGTCGGTGGCGCCGTCGAGGCGGGTAATCAGCGCGTCAGGAATATGCACGCCAAATAGATTCTCGTTCATCCAGCGCGCCGATTTGGCTGAGCGAAGCGGGCCAATGCCGATCAGAAACGGCATTTTGTCACGCATGCCGAGCTCGTCGAGCCGCGCCATATAGCGGCGTAACATGGCCAAATCGAAGCAGAACTGGGTTTGAATAAAATCGGCACCGGCCCCGAGCTTGGCGCGAATATCGCCGGCCTCGAAGCCGGGCTTGGGCTCCGATGGCGCCGCGGCGCCCCCTATAAGAAGGTGTGGCGACGCCTCAAGCTTGCGGCCTGACGGCAATTCACCCTCGTCGCGCATGCGCTTGACGATCGCCATGAAGTCGCCCGACTTAAGATCGAAGACCGGTTTGGCATCGGGTTGATCGCCTTTGTCGATCGCATCTCCCGTCAGACAAAGGATGTTTTTGACGCCAAGCGCGGCGGCGCCCAACACATCGGCTTCAAGCGCGAGGCGGTTGCGATCGCGCATGGTGAATTGCAAGACAGGATCGATCCCCGCTCGCACCAAAATCGCGGCCGTGGCGAGCGGCGACAGGTGCGCGCGGGCGCCCGCGCCATCGAGGACGTTCACCGCATCGGCCAAGCCCTTCAAGCAGCCGGCGCGGCGCAACACGGCATCGGGATCGGCCGAATCCGGCGGGCTGGTTTCGGCGGTGACCGCAAACCAGCCGGCCTTCAAGGCTTTTTCAAGCTGCCCCACGGGCCGGGCCGGGCCGCCCGGTTTTGTTTCATACATTTGATCCGCCTCGCTTTTTCCGTTTCGTTATCGTTGTCACTTTGAGGCGCCTGGCCGTTCCAGACCTTCTACTATGGACCGCTCCGGCCGCCGACCAGCCGCCGCAAGGGAATAGACACGTGGCCAAGACCAGCAACAAAAAATTGCCATTCCGCTTCTACGACAATCGCGAAAAATACCTGATGTTCGTGACGACCTGCAGCGAGAAGTGGGAGGTCGCCGCGCGAATCAGCCAGGAATTGCCCCTCCTCGTGCCCAAGCCGCCGGCGCTTCGCCTGTTCGACGCGGGCATGGGGGATGGCACGGTGTCGACGCGGGTGCTGCGGGCTGTGCACCAGCATTTTCCGACGGTGCCAATCCTGGCGGTCGGCAAGGAAATCAGCCTTGAGGATGTGCGCCTTACCGTTGAAAAACTGCCCGACCGCTTTCACGAGCACCCGCAAATGGTGTTCGTCGCCACCAACATGTTTTATTCGGAGGCGCCGCAGCTCTAACCGCGCAGCCCCGAAGCCCAGGCCAAGATCAACTGGCATGTGTTTCCGCTCGAGGGCAATACGACCCACGATTTCGATCTCCAGATCCGCAAGAAGCTCCAGCCAACCCTCGCTTCGGGCTGGCGCATCAAGACCAGTCCGAAGACCGGCAACCCGGTCTATGAGCGGCCTTCGGTTGTCGTGATGTACCGCAAGGACCACGAGTTCGTGCTCAACAACATTGTGCCGCGGGTCGGCCAGGCGCAGGGCCTTTATGATCTCGTCCTCGCCTCGCAGCCTTATCAGGCGCGAATTCCGGCGGAAACCAAAGTGCGCAATGTGCTGGCACCCTTGGCGCGGGCGCTCGCCCCCAATGGTCGGATGATTGTGGCACAATCGACCGGGGATGATCCGGGCATGAATATCATCCGCGCGATTTAGCCGAACGAAGCCCCGTTCGTCACGCCCAGGCGCGCACTGATCAATGAGATGCAAACCGTCCTTAAGAACGAACGGCCGAAATTGCGGTTTTTGAATCACAGCGATAAGCGCGCGCTGTTCCGCTATAGCCTGCACACCATGCCGACCGAAGTAAGCGAGAGTATCGGCACTTCGACCCTGATGGCGGCTTGGAATGCAGCGGTTTATGTCGCGCAAATCGACGATGCCCGGCTTCTGCCGGTTTTGGAGCAGGGCGGCTATCTCGAGGCAACCGGCGAGGCCTTGCGTAAGCATGGCGGGCTGTGGTTTACCAACGAGGCCTTCGTCGTTGTGCGCGACAATGAATAATAGCGTTCTCCCATCATCACTTTATGGCGCCAAAACCCGGCGGAGGAGTTGACGCGATGCCCTTTGTCAAACGCGATACCAAGGGCTCGATCATTGCGGTGCATGATCGGCCGATCGACGGCGCGGCCGAAGAACTGCCGGCCGATCACCCTGAGGTCAAAGCCTTCCGGGGTATCCTCGAAGAGGCGGCGGTGCTTCGTGACGGGCTGTCCGGCACGGATTTTGAGGTCGCGCGGGTCATTGAAGACGTGGTCGATGCGCTTTTGCGCCGCGGGCTGCTTCAGCCGGACGACCTGCCCTCGCCCGCGCTGATGAAGATCACGCAGCGACGCGAGATGCGCGGTCGATTGCGTAGTCTGATCGACGTCGGCGAAACCGAGCACGATCGATTGATCTAACCGCCCGCCGAGCGCGCGTTAGCGGGTCAATGCAATTGCGTGACGACAGGCTCGGGCGGCAGGTCATTGGCCGGCCCGGCATGGTGGTGAACCATGCGCCAGCCCAAATTTTCACGGACAAAGCCGTTGGTCGCGACCAGCACACCTCCCTCAAGTACCTCATAGCAAACCACAAAGGCGGTATCGCCAAGCACATAGGCATGGGGCGCGTGGCAGCGTATGCGCGGTGCGTCCGCATTGCGCAATATGGCTTCCCAGCTTTTCAAGACCGCCTGGCGGCCCTCGATCGCATTCCAACCCGGGTGGATGCAGCAAATTGCCGAGCGCTCAGACCAGAGCGAGGTCATCGCCTCGACATCGCGCGCCAGGAACGCCGCATAAAACGAGTCATTGGCAAACAAGACCGCCGCTTCATCGTTCATGACTCACCTCGATTAGGCGCGGCACTACGACTCGTCGCCCACCCATCATGCTACGCCAATTCGGCGGTGGCAGGACAGCGGCTCAGCCGGCGGCGACCGAGAGCTTGACCGGCCGCTCGAGCAGCTGACGACCCTCAAGACGCCGGACGAATTCCTGGATGATCCGCCGGTAAAGCTCGTCCTTCAGCACGCGGTCTTCATAGCCGGTGTCGATGCTCGGGTTGTCATTGACCTCGATGACATGGAGGCCATCGGCGGTTTCCTTGATGTCGACGCCATAAAATCCGTCGCCGATCAAATTGGCCACGCGTACGGCGAGCGACACCACGTTGCGTGGCGCGTCCTGTACCGCAAATGTAGTGGCGCCGCCCTCTTCGAAGCGTCCGTCATCGCCATGTTTCACTATCTGCCAGTGACCGCGCGACATCATATATTGGCAAACATAAAGCGGCTCGCCGTGCAACACCCCAACCCGCCAATCGAATGCGGTATAGAGATATTGCTGCGCCAAGATAACGTCCGACTCCTTCAGGAGAAGGCCCGCGCGCTGCATCAATTGCGCCCGGTTCTCGACCTTGACCACGCCGCGCGAGAACGAGCCATCTGGAATCTTGAGCACCGCGGGATAGCCGATTTCGCGCTCAACCGATTCGACCGTACCACGGTCGATGATCAAGGTGCGCGGGGTTGGAATGCGATCGGCTTTGCACAATTCGGCCAGATAGACCTTGTTGCAGCAGCGCAAGATCGAGGTTGGGTCATCGATCACTGGCATGCCTTCGGACTCGGCCTTTCGGGCGAAGCGGAAGGTATGGTGATCGATCGCGGTGGTGGCACGAATAAAGAGCGCGTCATATTCGGCGAGCTCGGCATAATCCTTACGCTCGATCAGCTCGACCTTGACGCCCATTTGCTCGCCGACGCGGATGAATTTTTGCAGCGTGCGGGGCGAGGATGGCGGCATCGCCTCGGCCGGGTCGTGCAAGATGGCCAGCGTGTACTTGGGCACAACCGTGGTTTTCGGTATGCGCCAGGACGCTCGGGTATAGTCGTCGAGCGCGATGCGGAAGCGGTCTTGCTGCTCAAGGCTGAGCTCGCCAAACGACATGGGGCGGATACGCGCGACATGCCAGCGCCCTTCGGAGGAGACTTCGACGCGTAATATCGGACAGCGAAACCGATCAAACACCCGGCGCGCGAATTCGGAGAAGCGCTCATCATCGGGGCGCCCGAAATAGACATCGAGCGCGAATCGGCTGAGCGTCGGCGCGACGATCTTTTTCATCCGCTGACGCAGCACATCATCGAGTTCGGGCAAAGCATGGCGATAGATCGAGCGGTCGCGCAGCTCCAAGAGTGTGCGCACCGAGGGGATGACCTTGAGCTTGCGGGCCTCGGCTAGAAGCGAGCAGTAATAGCCGTAACCGAGATAGCTATAGTCCGCGCAGAGATTGATCACTTTGTCGCGCCGGGGCTGAAACTCCTCGGGCGTGGTGATGAAATCGCGGTCGCGAATGACGGTCCAGTTTCGATAGGGCATCGGAAGCTGGATTTTGCGGTCGATGACGACGACGTGCATGGCACTCCACTACTGATGTTTGGCGCGCGGTCGTGAAAGCACGAGCGCCGCCCGCAGCCGCGCTTTGCCATAGCGCGACATGCGATTGAAGTCTTCATGAGGGATCGGCACGTTCATGCAATCGGTCACGGTTCTTTCGTCCTTCGTGCCGACATAAGGATCGTGTGCATAGATGAAGTGCTGATCAGCGCCGGTGATCGTGACCCAATGCGGGAGCTTATGCCGATCGAAGCGGTAATAGCTGATCAGCACGATCGGCACCTCGCCCCGGTCGAGCCGACGACGAATGCCGACCACTTTGAGCGGCTTGGGTCGAATGCGTGCCGAGGTTTCCGCAAGTTGCGCCCGAAAATCCTGTTGGACGAGACGCATCACGGTCTTTTTTTCTTCACTCCTGACGCTGTCGAGAAAGAGATCGTTCGGGTTGCTGAGCCTGATCTCGACGTCAAACCCGCGATGAATGGCGGCAAGCCCAAGGCCGAACGGATCACTGCCGCCATGACCGGAGGTCATATAGATGCTGGTCGATTCGCGCCAGAGCCTAAGCTCGGTGCGCCGGTCCATCGGCGCGGTGGGGTCGAGCGCGGCCATGCCCATCATCAAGGCCGCCGCGCCGCAGGTGAATTCGAGCGTCTGGGCATAATAGGGAACCGAAGCGCGGCTCGGCGGCAGTTCATAGCGAAGCGGCTTCTCCATGCGGAGCGCGTCGACGTGGTCCTCGTAATAATCGGGCACGGTGTCGAATTCGCGGAATCCCGCGCGCTGATAGAAATGGATCGCCGTTTCATTGTCGGGGCGCACCTCAAGGCGGAGATGCGTGCAATTGGCGTCTTGCGCGGCCTCTTCGCACGCCGCAAGCAAAGCGCGACCGACGCCGTTTTTTCGGATGGCGCGATCGACCGCGAACGAATAGAGGCGCGCCAGCGGGGCTCCGGCGTGGAACAGCAACATGGCATAGCCGTCAATCTGGCCCTCGCTCTCATGGACCAGACAGCTGACCTTGCCCTTGGTTAACAAATAGTGGAAATTCCGCCGCGTCAGCCGGTCGCCTGGAAATGAGCTGTACTCAATTCGGAGCAGGTCGGCGACATCGCTAAGGCGCGCGGGGCGAATCTTGGGCGCGATGGGCAGGGTACTCCTTGAGTCTTCTTTCCGACAGCGCGACTCGACCACGACCGCACCATTAAATAGCGCGTTGCGCGTTGCGCAAAAGAGGGTATCGGCAAAATCATGAGCGGATTACTAACTGGCCTGCGCGTGGTCGAGGGATCGGCCTTCGTCGCGGCGCCCTTGGGCGGCATGACGCTGGCCCAAATGGGTGCTGAGGTGATCCGTTTCGACCCGATCGGCGGGGGTGTCGACCATCGGCGCTGGCCGGTAACAACGGCGGGCGAGAGCCTTTATTGGGCCGGCCTCAACAAGGGAAAGCGCTCTTTTGCGGTTAATACCGCCGATCCCAGGGGGCGTGAGCTGATCGCCGCGCTGATTACCGCGCCGGGCGAGGGCGGTGGCCTCTATTTGACCAATTTGCCGCTCCGCGACGGCCTCGGCTATGACGCGCTCAAGGCGCGCCGCGCCGATCTGATCATGCTCTTGATCCAGGGCAACCCGGACGGGTCGACCGCGGTCGACTATACGGTCAATGCCGCGCTGGGCTTTCCGTTCGTGACCGGACCCGAAGGTACCGAAGGCCCGGTCAACAGCGTGATCCCGGCGTGGGATTTTACCTGCGGCCTACACGCCGCGATCGGGCTGCTCGCCGCCGAGCGGCATCGCCGGCTGAGCGGCGAGGGTCAGCTGGTGAAGCTTTCGCTGTTCAATGTGGGCGCGGCGCTGGCCGCCGCGCTTGGCTATACCGCCGAGGTCGAAATCAACCAGGCCGAGCGACCGCGGCTTGGCAATGCGATTTTTGGCACGTTCGGCCAAGACTTTGGTACCAAGGACGGCAGGCGCGTGATGGTGGCGACCGTGACGGCGCGCCATGTCGAGGATTTGGCCCGCGCCGCCGGCATTCTGGAGGGCTTGCGCGCGCTCGAGGCAAAGGCTGGTCTCGATTTTCGCACCGACGCCGATCGTTATACGGGGCGCGCGGCGCTGGTTGCTTTGCTGACGCCGTGGTTCGCGGCGCATACGCTGGATGAGGTGGGCGCCGCCCTCAACAAGGCCGGCATTCTGTGGGGCCCCTATCAGAGCTTCGGCGAGATGGTGCGGCATGACCGACGCTTCACGCCGGCCGCCAATCCAATGATCGCAGACATCGAACAGCCGGGCGTCGGGCGTTATCGCGTGCCGGGCTCGCCGCTTGAGTTTGGCGCGGCGCCACGCGCAGCTCCGGGGCCAGCGCCCAGGCTCGGCCAAGATACCGATGCGATCCTCGCCGATGTGCTTGGCCTCAGCAGCGCCGCGATCGGCAAATTGCACGATCAAGGCGTTGTTGCTGGCGCGACTGCCGACTAAGGCGCAGCGCCCTCGACAATCACCATTTTGGTTCGCGCGGAACGCTCGCGCATGGCCTTCAAGGGGGCGTAGGCCGCCGATTCATGCCACGCCTTGGCGGCCTTGAGATCGGGGAATTCGAGAACGATCAACCGCTTTGGATGCCAATCGCCCTCGGCCGGTGTCATTGCGCCACCGCGCACCAAATAACGCCCGCCATGGGCCGCGACGGTGGGCGGAACGCCCGCGCGATATTGCTCGAACAGAGCCGGGTCGGTCACTTCGACCTCGGCGATGATATAGCCTTTCGCGGCGCTCTCCTTTTTCGGTATCAGCGTCAATCGCCCGGCATCCACGCCGAGGCGCGGGCCTCGGCATCGGCCCGTTCGGCCTTGCTGATCTGGCCGGAAAATTCCTTCATATAATGGCGCGCCAAAACGGGTTCCTGCGCTTCGGCCACCAGCAACCAAAACCACGCGTCTCCCAAATTTTGTTTGGTGCCTTCACCGCGCGCCAACATACGCCCGAGCAATAATTTCCTCTTGGCAAAGCCTTGCTCGGCGGAGCGCTTGAGCAGGTCAAACGCCTTGTCGAGATCGCGCGGCACCTCTTCGCCAATGCAGTAGAGCGAGCCGAGCGCGAACTGCGCGCTCGCTTCGTCGCGACCAGCCGAGAGGCGAAACAACGCGGCAGCCTTCACGACATTTTTGGGCACACCGACGCCGAAATAATACATATAGCCGAGGTTCTTGAGCGCCCGCATGTTGCCCTTATCGGCGGCTTCTTGAAACAACTGCGCGGCGCGCTTGGGGTCAGCGGCGACACCGCGACCCTCGAGATAGAAATTGCCAAGATTGCGGATCGCGCGCGCATCGCCTTGTTGGGCCGCGGCCTCGAACCATTTGACCGCCTGGGCGTCGTCCTGCTGCACGCCTTTGCCAAGCTCGTAATAGGTGCCGAGCGCATGCTGCGCGCCGACATGGCCTTGCTCGGCCAATTTGGTGAACCAGACGGCGGCTTGCTCGGGATCGATCGGCACACCTTGGCCTTGATCGTAAATCAGGCCGAGTTGGAATTGCGCATCCGCGTCGCCTTTTTCCGCGGCGGGGTGGAGCACCTTTAATGTTTCGGCATAGAGCGATTCGTCGGTCTCTGCTTTGGATGGTTTGTCAGCGGACCAGGAGGGCGATGCGATCAGCGCCACACCGAACGAGATAAGCGCGGCCAGACGACGCAGAGGTACATGAATTTCGATCATCTCAATCACCCAATTCCCAATAAGGCCGGAAGCTCGGCCAGTGAACTTAGTTCGGCGTCGGGCGTGGCCGGCAGGCGCTCGGCCTGTTGGCCGAAGCGATTGATCCACGCCACGCGAAAGCCGAAATGCGCGGCACCGGCCGCATCCCACGCGTTCGCCGATTGAAAGCTGATGCGCCGCGCGGGAAGGCTCAGCCGATCGACCGCCAGCCGGTAGACCGAGCCATGCGGTTTATAGATACCGAGCGAATCGACCGAAAAAATACCATCCAAAAGCGCCTCGATCCCGGCATTGCGCACGGCTGCCTGCAACATAGCCGGTTCGCCATTGGAGAGAATCGCGCAGCGCATGCCGGCCGCCTTCAACGCCTTGAGCATGGCGGGCACTTCGGGATAGACGCCGAGCGCGAGATAGGCGCTCATCAGCCGATCCTTGAGCCCCGGCCGCTCAAGCCCAAGCGCGGCCAACGCATAGTCGAGCGATTCGCCGGTGACTTGCCAAAAATCCGCATAGGCGCCCATCAAGCTCCGCAACCAGGTGTATTCGAGCTGCTTGGTACGCCAAAGCGCGGAGAGCTGATCGGCCTTGTCGCCGAGCTCGGCCCGATGTTTTGCCGCGGCGCTATGCAGATCGAACAAGGTGCCATAGGCGTCGAAAACGCAGGCGCCGATATCGGCAAAGCGCGATTGGGTCATGGGGGCCTGCTCCTTCGAACTGGCCAATGCTACCAAGCGACGTGCCCTGCTAGAACCGGATTCAGCGCCGCAAAATAAGCCAGCGACGGCCCTCGATCACCTGCCAGGCAATCAGACCGGGCACGCCAAGGCCGATCTCGCGCACGCGCTTGATCAAGGAGAGCGCCAGAGAAACGCCGGTTGGCAGGCCGATCACCGCACCAAGCAGGACATAGCCGCCCTCCTGAACGCCAAGCGATCCCGGCACGAGAAAGGCGGCCGAGCGCACGGCCTGACCAAGCGCTTCAATCATCATGGCATCGAGCAAACTGACGTCATGCCCCATGAAGTGAAGTGCGAGCCAAACTTCGCCCGTGCCGAGAACCCATGAGGCAAATTGCCAGCCCATGGTACGAAAAATCGCGCCGCGCCGCTTATAGACGGCGAGCACCGCGCCATCGAGCTCAGCCGCGCCGCCGACCAGCGTCAACCAATCCTTGCCGCGCGCGAGCGTCTGGAAAAAACGTCCGATGAACCCGAACAAGCCATTGCGCTGCGCGAGATAAAACAACGAGACGCCGCCTAAAATGATTCCGGCGCCGATCGCGGCGCGGCTTGTCGCGTCATTGCCCTCGCCATATTGCGACACAAGAATGATCAGACCGATGATGGCGAACAGGCCCTGCGTGAAGACACCGACCGTTAGATTGGCGACGACATAGGCCCCAGCGGCAACGCCGGGAATGCCGCTCATCACCATCAGGCGCGTGCGAACGAATTCGCCGCCGATTTGGGCAACCGGCAACAACGTGTTGATCGATTCGCCAATCCAATAAAGACCGGCGACGCGCCAGAACGGGATGCGATGCTCGGGCCTGATCAGCGAGCGAATGCCGAGCGCATCGATCACGAGCGGCACGAGATGAAATAGGGTGACGACGGCAATGCCCCATCCCGCCGAGGCGATCGCGGCGCCGATCGCACCGGCATCCTCGAAGGCGATCAACCCGGCCATCAGACCGAAGCCGAGCAGAAGGAACAACAACGTCCAGGCGCGCGCCATGCCGCGGCCGCGTCGCGCCGTTTCTGGGGCGGCCGGCGGCGGCGGCGGGTCGTTCGGCTCTTGTGGAGGCTGGTTCACACTCGGTCGGCGGAGCCGCGTTGGGCGGCGCCTCTACGCGATGTTACGCGTTTGGCGGGGGCAAGAGCAATCAACAGGGAGGGCGTTGCTGCCTTCAATCGACCGCGATCATTTGGCCGCTTGGCTTCAGCGTAAAGCGATGGCCGCGCCATGAAATACCCTGGCCCACAAAGCAGCTCAACCTGACCGCGAAAGTGATCATATCGCGATAGGGTACCAACCAAAGCCGATAGGGCACGCCCTTGCCAAAGCGCAGGCGGGCGGCGCTGTGTTGGACAAGCCGAAGCACCACGGCGGCCAAAAACATCATGCAGGCCTCGGCCGATAGCGCACTCACGACCAAGGCCAAAAGCGAAAGCGGCAGCGCGTCGGTCAACAGGGTCAGCGGATAGGAGAGCGGCCGCACGGTGCGAAGCGTGCGCGCCCAACGCAATTCATGCCGGAACAGCGCGCGCAAATCGGTTTCGCACACCACATTGTCAATCAGCGTTGGTGCGATGGCGACGCGAAAGCCGGCGCGATTGACCAATTGGCCGAGCATATAATCATCGGCGATGTGATCCTTCAGCGCGTCCAGCCCGCCGATTTTGTTCAACACCTCGCGACGCACCGCCATGGTTTGCCCAAAGCACGGTTGCAGCCGGCCAAGCCTCGTGGCGAGCAGCACGGAGGGCATGTACCAATCGTTCAAATAAATCGCGCCGAGCGCGGAGGCGCGCCCCTCGCCGGCCACGCCGCGATAAAGACAAGTGACCGCACCGACCGCCTTGTCCTCGAACGCGGCCGCGATGGCGCGCAGATAATCGGGGCCCACTCTGGTATCGCTGTCGGCCATGACGATCAGATCGTGGCGCGCGGCCCGCATCGCATTGGCGAGGTTTGAGACCTTGTAATTGCGCCCAATCACCCGACTATCGATCACAACCGAAAGATCGCGCTCGGGCAGTTCCTCGATCAGGCGGCGAATCACCGCAAGCGCGGGGTCAGCGGCGTCGCGCACACCGAACACGATTTGGAAGGAGGGGTAATCCTGGAGGCAAAAAGACCGTAGATTCTCATAAAGGTGCGGCTCCGCGCCGCAGACCGGCTTCAAAATCGTGATGGCCGGCGACGCGCGCAGGCGCGGCACGCTCGGGCGGCGCGTCAGGAGCATGACCGCCGACATGAGCGCGATGTAAAAGAGCCCCGCGGCGGCGATGCCCAGCAGCACAGCGGTGGCGATTTGATGGTCGGTCATGGGATACCACCCGTTACGTCCGCGCCCAGCAGACGCGGAGAGGGCTTCAAGAGATTGATCATCCCGCCTGCAAGATTCCAGGGTCGTGACAGAGAGGTGAAAGCCGCCAACCCGGTTCGTTCATTCAACCGCAATGTCCCGCGTTGGGGCTTGAGCAGGGCGCGAGCCTAGGTTAAGCCTTGTTATGAAACTCGCAGAAAACCCACAAAACGCAAGGGGGAGATTGATTCACATGGCAGGTCTTAAAGGGAAGGTTGCGCTCATCACGGGCGGCGGCAGCGGGATGGGCTTGGCCAGCGCCGAGCTCTTCATCAAGGAAGGAGTCAAGGTTGCCATCGTCGATTTGAAAGACGAGAAGAGCCTCGCCAAGGTCGTGAAGCGGTTGACGACGTTGGGCAAAAAGAGCCAAGCCTGCTGCTACCGCGCCGATATTGGCGACGAGGCCCAGGTGCGCGCGGCCTTTGCCGCCGTGCGCAAGGCGCTTGGCCCGGTCGATATTCTGGTTAACGCGGCCGGGATCGACACCACGAGCGAGGTCGCCTCGATGACGACCGCGCTTTGGGATCAGATGATCCGCGTCAATTTGCGTGGCACGTTCCTGTGCACGCGCGAAGCGCTCAAGGACATGAAAAAGAAAAAATGGGGCCGTGTGATCAATTTCGCCTCACAGCTCGCGCACAAGGGCGCGCCCGAAATGGCGCACTATGTGGCCAGCAAAGCCGGCGTGATTGGCTTCACACGCTCGCTTGCCTATGAAGTGATTCGGGACGGCATTACGGTCAACGCGATCTGCCCCGGCCCGATCGACACGCCGCTCTTGCGCCAAATTCCGAAGCCTTGGCTCGCGCGCAAGAAGAAGGAACTGCCGATCGGCCGCTTCGGCCGGGTCGAAGAGGTTGCACCCACAGTTTTGATGCTGGCCTCGGACCCCGGCGGTTCCTATTACGTCGGCGCGACGCTCAATATGAATGGCGGCGACGTGATGGTGTGAGCCGGGTCTGACGAGCCGGCCGTGCCTGAAGCGCCAAAGGAGCCAGGCGAGATGCCCGGCGTTCACACGCCGATCGGCTCGGTGACGGTGCCGGTCGGCGCCATGTTGGCGGCGGCGGCGCGGGTTGAAATACGGAGCCAATTAGGCGGCAGGAGGGGTTCGATGTTCAGGGAATTTCGCGAGTTCATTTAGCGCGGCAATGTGGTCGACCTCGCGGTCGGTATCATCATCGGCGCCGCGTTCACCAGCGTCGTGGGTTCGTTGGTCAATGACATCATCATGCCGCCGATCGGGCTCGCGCTCGCGGGCATCGACTTCGCCAATCTGTTCGTGACCCTATCCGAGGGCAGCTACGCCTCGCTCGAAGAGGCGCAGAAGGCCGGCGCAGCGACGTGGAATTACGGCAAGTTCATCAACACGATCATTCATTTCATGATCGTGGCGTTCGTGATTTTCATGGTGGTGAAGCAGATCAACCGGTTTCGCGGCAAGAAAGACGCCGCCCCCGCGGCGGCGCCAGCGCCGCCCAAGAGCGAGGTTTTGCTCGAAGAGATTCGGGATTTGTTGAAGAAGGGCTGATCGACGCGAGAGCCGTGCGTCGCGTGAATGACGCACGCCTGATCGCCCAGTCGAGCTAGGGAAAGTGGTGCCGCCTGCGTGACTCGAACACGCGACCCCCGCATTACGAATGCGGTGCTCTACCAACTGAGCTAAGGCGGCTCCGGGCCGTATCATAATCGGTTTAACGCGGGCACGGCACCCGTAACAATGCGATCGGGGCGGACGCTAATCGCCAAGGGCCACGGCGTCAACGCGGCGAGGCGCCCCACCGCGCCACCTTAGAACCCATCGGTGAACGCTTGGTAAAGCCGCATCAGGCATCGGGGCGGCGCGGCTCTTTCGCCTCGGCCAGGGCAGGGCCATGCACCGCCGCACCAAAACCAAGCGATGATGCGGGTGCGCTGCTGGGGGACGGCTCAGGGCGCGTTGGCTCGGCCCGCGGTTCACGCGCTTCGCGCCAATCGATCGTGTCGAGCGCACCGCACACCGGGCAGACCATCGACCAGGTCTCGCTATGGGCGAAACAGGCCGCGCAATTCCACCCGGGATCGGCCGGCGCGCTCGCGGCCGCTTCGAGATGGCGTCGCGCGGCCTGAGCATCGCGCCGCTCTTCATCTTCGAGCCGCGCGCACAGGCGATGCACCGAGACGCTTGGATGCGAGGCGGCGAGCGCCTCGAGCTCTTGGCGGGCGCGGCCCCAGAGCTTGGCGTCGAGGGCGGCTTCCGCGATCAGCCGTCGGCTACCGGGATGATCGGGATTGAGCGCGGCAAGCCGCTCAAGGCGGGCGAAGCGCTCAAGCGGTTTGGTCGGTGGCGAGGCGGCCAGATAAAGCCGGCCCAAAACGGGGTGCGGCTTATGGCGGAAGCCGGCTTCGACCGCGCGCGTGGCGCGACCGCGTTTGCCAAGCGCAAGAGCCGCCTCGGCCGCCAGAATCCCGGCGGGCAAAAAGGTGGGGTCGGCGCCGAGCGCGCGTTCGGCTTGCTTGAGCGCCTGGCGCGAATCACCGCGCGCACACGCCGCCGTGGCCTCTTGATAAAGCAAGCCCGCGCCACGGCGGGCCGCCGCATCGGGTTGGATGGCGCCGTGCCGGCGGGCACGCTCGATCAAGGCGCGGGCGCCGTCCTGATCGCCAACGCGGCTGCGCAATTCCAATAGCGCGCTGAGCAACCACGGCGTATCGGGGCGCAGACGAAATGCGCGTTCGGCCAGCTCATGGGCCTGGGCGATGTCGCCCGTTTTGCTTGCCTGCACGATCAAACCGCGAAGGCCGAGGAACTCGGTTTCGCGTCGTTCCAACATGGCGTGGAAATATTCGCGTGCGACCTCGTCGCGGCCTTCGAGCTGTGCGGCCTGGGCTGAAAGAAGAAGTGTGAGCGGCGGATCGCCGAGCAGTGCATTGGCGCGCCGCGCTAGGCGGCGGGCACCCGGCGCATCGCCGGCGGCGGCGGCAACCAGGCCTTGCGTCAGCGATTCATAGCCCAATCGTTCGCGGTGTAGCGCGCGGGCGCGCCGTAGCGCACGCGGGCCACGAAACAACCAACGCACGGTCAACACCAAGAAGGCCACAGAGGCCGCAAGCGCGGCGACACCACCGACCAGCGCGGCCGGCGAAAGCTCAACGAGATAATCGCCCCATTCGATGTCAACGCGGCCCGGTTGATCGGCGATCAACATGCCGATCACCGCGAAGCCTGCGACGATGACGAAAAAAACAATGAGGCGAAGGATCATTGCGTTGTGTTGGCCGGGGCCGGCACCACACGCGCGGCGATCAACCCGGTGACATAGCGATCGAGGGCGCGTACCGCCTCATCCAACGCCGTGCGGCGCTTGAGTTCTTCGCTGAAGGCGTTAAGCGTCTCACCGCCCTTCAAACTGTCGAGCGCCTCAAGCGCGGCCTTACCATTCGATTCGGCCAGAGCGCGCTCGGCACGCACCAGGCGTTCATCCAGACTGCCGGGCGCGAGCTCGCCGCTGGTTTTTCGAATCGTCACGATGCTACTCAGTCGCGCGATGGTTTGATCAACCCACCCAGCGTCCGCATCAGGTTTGGCGCTGGCATGCACGACCTCGCGCGCCAGAGTGGGAAAGCGCGCGCGCAACGCCTCGTAATTCAAGGCGCCATGATCGGCGAATTGGTTGATGACGCCGAGCGGCGCGGCGATCGGGGCCGCATCAGGCAACAGCGCTTGCAGATCGGCAATCTCGTGCGCAAGCGCGGCGCCCTCGCGCGATGCAGCCCATAAAGCGGCCTTGGCGGTCGCCAGCGCCATCAGCCGAACATCATCGGCCGTGCGAAGTTCAACAGCCATGAGACGCTGCATCATCTCGATGGTCTTGGTGTGGGTGTCCTGGAGCACAGCGCCGAACTGAGCCACTTCGGCGGCAGCGGTCTCGGCGGCCGCCAAGCGTTTTTCCAGATTGGCGAGATGCGCACCGAGTTCGACATCGCGGGCCATCGACGCGGCATCGCCCTCGCTTGGTGGGCGCCGATCGATCGCGTCCAGCCGAGCGGCAAACTCGGTCAATTGTTGGGCGATGGCGACGTCGGCGGGCGCCGCCGATACAGGCCGCGCGCCGGCTTGCTCAAGCGCTTCGAGGCGGGCGCGCAACGCATCAAGTTCAACTTGGTTCGGTGCCGGCGCTTCCGCGGTCGCAACAGGCGCCGGCGTTTCGATTGGCGCCGCCTCGAGCGGGACCTCGGGCGCGGCCGCCTGTTCGACGCTTGGCGCCGGTGAGTCGCGCAAGCCTTTGATATCCGGCCACGCCAGATAGAGCGCGACGCCGACCATCGCCAGGAGCGCCCCCGCAAGAAACCGCGTCAATGCGCCGCGACGGCGCTCAGGCGGCGCGCCACTGGGCGAATTTGAGGTTGACGGCAATTCGGTCTCCGCCATGGGTTTGTCGTCCATCAATCCTCGCTCGCGAGAATGCCAGCGAGGGCTTCGATCAGCGCGGTCTGCTCAGGGCGTGCCGCGACAACCACCTGACGCCAGTTTAGCGCGCGCGCCGCTTGCGCCACCGCCTCACTTAAGCACACCGCGACGACGCGGGACGTCGCCTCCGCACAACCGGCCTGCGTGGCCAGGGTAACAAAGGTCGCGGCCGTGCGTGGAGAGAAAAGCAAAATGGCGTCGAGCTGCCCATCGAGGAGCGATGTCACGATCTGCGATGGCAAGGCATAGGTGGGGGCGGCCTCATAGAGCACCACGCGCTCAACCGAAAAGCCCTTGGCGTCAAGCATGGCCTGGAGATCGCGCGCGACAACACTACCGGCCGCGTGAACCAATCGCCCTGCGTGCGGATCGCAGCGCGCGGCGACGAGTGCTGCCAGCGCCACGACATCGCCGCCGGCGGCTTCGACCTTGGTGAAGCCGAGTGCGCGTATTGCCTTGGCACTCGCCTCGCCGACCGCGAAGACCGGCAAGTCGCGATCATTCTTCAGGGCGGCGGCGAGCGCGCGGGCGCCATTGGCCGAGGTGATCAGAAACGCTTGTACACCGGCGGTCGCGATCACAGGCGCCGGCGTGATGAATTTAACGTCGAGCAAAGGCGCGAGCAGCGCCTCGAACCCGAGCGAATCGAGCGCGGCGACCAGACGCACCGAGTCCGCGGCAGGACGCGTGATGAGGACACACGGGCGGCTCATGAGCGCCACGCGAAAAAACCGGGCCCGGCCTCGGCCTTGAGCGCCTCACCAAGCTCATGGCCAAGGCGCGCGGCATCGGCCAAGGGCGCGCGGCGTTCGGCACGATGACAGGCCCGGCCATCTGGCGTTGCGAGCAGCGCGCGAAGACGCAATTGGTTGCCATCGATCTCGGCCAACGCGGCAATCGGCGTGCGGCAATCACCTTCGAGCGCGGCCAGCAAAGCGCGCTCGGCCGTGATGCGGATCAGGCTCTTTTTGTGGTTGATCGGGGCAAGCAGCGCGGCGACGCGCCGATCATCGAGGCGTCGCTCAATGCCGATGGCGCCTTGGGCGACGGCGGGGAGCATGGCTTCCGGTTCGAGCACAGCGGCAACATGGTGGAGGGCGTCGAGCCGTTTCAAGCCCGCGAGCGCGAGCAATGTGGCGTCGGCCATACCGTCGCGCACCTTGCGCACGCGGGTTTCGACATTGCCGCGCAGCATCACCATGGTGAAATCGGGCCGCGCGCGCAGAAGTTGCGCCTGACGGCGCAGCGAGGCGGTGCCGATACGTGCGCCGCGCGGCAAATCAGCGAGGCTTTTGACGCCGGTGGCGATCAACGCGTCGCGCGGATCCTCGCGCGGCAGAACGCAATCAATGACAAGGCCTGCGGGTAGCGCGGTCGGTACGTCTTTCATCGAATGGACCGCGAGATCGATGCGACGCTCGATCAACGCCTCTTCGATCTCCTTGGTGAAGAGGCCTTTGCCGCCGATCTCGGCCAGCGGCCGATCGGTCATGGCATCGCCTGTGGTGCGGATGACCTCGATGGCGATGGCACCCGGCGCCGCAAGATCGGGGTGGGCGGCAATCAGCCGGTTGCGCACCTCATGGGCCTGGGCCAGCGCGAGCGGACTGCCCCGCGTGCCGATGCGGAGATGCGGCGCCGTGGTCATGCGAGGACGGTCGGGCGAATCACATCGAAGATATAGCGTGTTTCGCCATCCACGCGTAAGTTCCCCGCGCCATGATCGTACTCGGCATTGAATCAAGTTGCGATGAGACCGCCGCCGCGCTGGTGACCGACCGGCGCGAGGTGCTGGCCGACCTTGTGCTGTCGCAGCTCAAGGACCATGAGCCCTTTGGCGGCGTGGTGCCCGAGATCGCGGCGCGCCGGCATATCGACCATTTGGACGGGCTGATCGCCCGCGCGCTGAAAGAGGCCGGCATCGGCTTTGACCAGCTCGATGGCGTGGCGGCGACCGCCGGGCCCGGGCTGATCGGCGCGGTGATGGTGGGGTTGATGACCGGCAAGGCGATCGCGGCGGTGTGTCGCGTGCCGCTGATCGCGGTCAATCATTTGGAGGGTCATGCGCTTTCGGCGCGCCTGATCGCCGATATCGCGTTTCCCTATTTGCTGTTGCTTGTTTCGGGCGGGCATTGCCAGCTTCTGGTGGTCGAGGGGGTGGGGCAATTTCGCCGGCTTGGCACCACGATCGACGATGCGGCGGGCGAGGCCTTCGACAAGGCGGCGAAGCTGCTCGGTTTAGGCTATCCCGGCGGGCCGGCGATCGAGCGCGCGGCACGCGAGGGCGATGCGCGCCGCTTCGCGCTGCCGCGCCCCTTGCATGGCCGGGCGGGCTGCGACTTTTCCTTCGCCGGGCTCAAAACCGCCGTGCTGCATTTGGTCCAGAGCCTGCCAGAGCCGCTATCGGCGCGGGATCAAGCCGATGTGGCGGCGTCGTTTCAGGCGGCGGTGGCCGACGTGATGACCGACCGCACGATCAACGCGATTCGGCTGTTCAAGGCGGCCGCGCCGCAGGGCTCGACGCTCGTGGTCGCAGGCGGCGTCGCCGCCAACACCCTCTTGCGGGAGCGGCTCAAAACACTGGCCGAGGCGAATGGATTGAGCCTGCTCGCGCCCCCGCTTCGGCTTTGTACCGACAACGCGGCCATGATTGCGTGGACCGGCGTCGAGCGCCTGAGCCTTGGTCTGGTCGATGGGCTCGATGCCAGCCCGCGCGCGCGCTGGCCGCTCGACCCAACCGCAGAACCCGCGCCCGGCTCGGGCCGGCCCGGACGGCTCGGGCCGAAGGCCTAAGACCTCACCGGGCTTGACCGGCACCCCTCTTTGTTTAACTATATGGTTAAGTGTCATCTCAGCCGGTGGGAGGGTAAGCCATGGCCAAGCACGCCGTTGTCTCCGAGGACCAATGGCTCGCCGCAAGGCGCGCGCATTTAGAAGCCGAGAAGGAATTCACCCGGGCGCGAGATCGCTTAAGCGAGGCGCGGCGCGATCTACCACACCTATTCATGCTATGCGCGCGGGCTCGATCTGTTGAATTCGGCTTATAACCTGCTCGATCTGGTGCCTAAGGGACGCGACGAGGCCGGCCTCCCCTTTCCGATGACCTGGGTAAAGCTGCACGACAAATACGAGGCCTAGGCTCGATAGCTTTCGATCGTGGCTTTGAGCGCCTCATCGAGCGGCGTGAAGCGAAAATCGGGGAGGAGCCGTTTCAGTCTGTCGCCGCTCAAAAGCACCGTGGTGTCATAGAGATAGGCCAGTTCGGCGAATTCGCGGATGACCGGATTGAACAGGCCGATCAAACGCACGACCACCCACGGCATGATCCGAACCTTGAGGCCAGGATGGTCCGCGACGCGCGCGACCTCAGCCAAAAATTCGCGCTCGGTCAGGCGCGTGGCGGGCGTGACGTTGACCACCTCGAAGAGCGGCAAGGCATCGCCAAGCGAGAGCAGATCGAGCGCGGCGCGCGCGTGATCCGGCAAGAACACGCGCTCGTGCATGATCTCAAGTCTGCCGAAGGTGTTGATCGTCTTGCCGCGCGCGGCGTTGCCATAGATCCGATCGACCACGCCATTGCGCAGGCTCGGGCCAAAAAAATCGCCGGCGCGCACGATGAGAACGCGGATCGCCGGTCTATCACCTTCCGTTTTTGTCGCGTCGCGCAAGAATCCTTCCAAGCGCGCACGGAACACGCCTTTGCGCGCGGATGGCCGGTGTGGCGCGGCTTCATCGAATGGCCCACCGGGCCCAAGCGAATAGACATTGCCCGGAAATAGGATCGTGCCCCCGGCTTCTTGCGCGGCCTTGATGACGTTTTGCGTCGCCGTCTGCATGAAGGGGACCCATTGGTGATAGGGATAATTCACCCCATGCACGATCAGGCCGCAGCCGGCGGCGGCCTTACTCAAGGCGGCCAGATACTGCCCATCGCCATTGACGATCTCGACATTGGGCCCATTAAAGCGGGCCTTGAGCCGCGCGGTGGAGCGGCCAAAGAGACGCACGTGCCAGCCGCGCGCGATCAATTCCTGGGCCATCGCGCCGCCAAAGCCCCCGCTCGCGCCGAGCACTAGAGCGGGCTTCGAATGAAGATCGCTACTCATTTTGATCGTCTTCCTGTTGGCCGGTGTTCTCCGCTAGTTTAGCGAGCCGTGAGCGGCGCGGCGAGGCGGAAGCAGGTTCATGACGCAAATCGGCATTATCGGCGGCGGCGCGTGGGGCAGCGCACTCGCGCTTGTCGCCAAGCGCGCGGGTCAAGACGCGCTTCTCTGGGCGCGAGAAGCCGACGTGGTCGAGGCGATCAATGTAGGCCACGAGAATCCGCGTTTCTTGCCAGGCGTGCGGCTCGATGCGGCGATTAAAGCGACGACGGCGTTGGACGAGCTCGTTTCAACGTGTGCGCTGATCGCGCTGGTCGCCCCGGCGCAGCATGTTCGGAGCATTGCCGGACAACTTGCTGCGCTGGGCCAAACGCCGCCGCTCTTGATCTGCGCCAAAGGAATCGAGCAGACGAGCGGACTTTTGATGAGCGAGGTGCTCGCCGAGGTTTTGCCGCGCGTGCCGCTTGCGGTGTTGTCGGGCCCGACAACACCGCAAGCGGCACGCGCGGCAAAA